>DATENM010000014.1 GCA_035275065.1 Blastocatellia bacterium | reverse complement strand
GCGACGCGTTGTCTAACTGCGAGCGTAGCGCGATGGTGTGAAACGGCCAGGGCATTTGCAGGTTCGGCAGGTAAGCGTGCATGCCCGACTCGGCGTTCAAGCCATCGTGCTTCACGTCGGCGATGACCCCGACGACCTCCGTCCAGCGGAAGTCCGGCGCGCTCGGCGAGTCGAACGTGAAATGTTTGCCGATGGGCTCCTCGCCGGGCCAGAGCCTCCGGGCCGCCGTCTCGTTGATGACCGCCACCGGCGCGGCCGATTCGTTGTCGCGCTCGGTGAAGCCGCGCCCCTTGAGCAGGCGCATGCCGAGCGCCTCGAAGTAACCCGCGCCGACCGGGTGCAGTCCGACCAGCCTCTCCTGCTCTTCTCGCGTTGACGGGTGGCCTTCGATGGTGGGGATGCTGGAGCTGTCGGTTCCCTGAATCGGCAAGTCGTTGCCGACGGCGACCGCTTCGACGCCGGGGATGGCCCACAGCTTCGGCGTCAGCTCCTTCAGAAATTGCCTGCGCGCGCCGCGCACTTCATAACGCGGGTCGCTTAAGCCGATCCACATCGTCAGCAGGTGGTCGGGATTAAAGCCCGGCTCGACCGCTTGCAGGCGGACAAAGCTCCTGACCAGCAGGCCCGCGCCGACCAGCACGACCAGCGCCAGGGCGATTTCGGCTACGACCAGCCCGTTACGCAAGCGGTGGCGTGCCGAGCCCGCGGAGACTGCCCGCGCGCCTTCCTTGAGCGTCTCGTTGATGTCAACGCGCGACGCGAAGATGGCCGGGGCGAGGCCGAACAGGACGCCGGTCAGCAGTGACGCCGCCAGCGTGAAGGCGAAGACGGACACGTCCAGACTGATCTCATCGAGGCGCGGCGTGCCGCGAGGGCTGATGGAAACCAGCAGGTCTATGCCCCACACGGCCAGCAACAATCCCGCGAAGCCGCCGATGACGGCGACCAGCAGGCTCTCCATAAGCAGTTGCCTGATGGTGCGCCAGCGGCTAGCGCCGAGCGCCGCGCGTATGGCCATCTCGCGCGAGCGGCCGGCGGCGCGCGCCAGCATCAGGTTGGCGACGTTGGCGCAGGCGATCAACAGCACCAGTCCGACGGCGAGCAGCAGCGGCACGACCAGCGGCATCAGCTCGGCGTTGATCTCGATGAAGGTGGCGGCGCGCGACAGCCGGATGCCGGTCTTCGGCTGGCGGTCTGCCGTGTCGCCTGGGAGTTGTTCGGCGATGACACGCATCTCGGCTTCGGCTTGCTGGCGTGATACGCCGGGCCTGAGCCGTCCGACCAGGGCGAACGACTCGGCATCGCGATCCGTCAGCCAGCGTTTGTAATTCCAGCCACCTTCGCCGATCACCGTGTCGCGCATCATCAGTGGCATCCAGAACTGCGGCGCGTCGGGTTCTGTGCCGATGAAGTTGCGAGCGGCGACGCCGACAACGGTGAACGGCTGGCCATCAAGCGGAATCGTCTTGCCGATAATTTGAGGGTCGGAATCGAAACGTCTTTGCCAGAAACCATAACTCAGGACGACCACCGGGCGGGCGTTCGGCGTGCGGTCTTCTTCGGGGAGAAAGGCGCGACCCAGCGCCATCTCTGCGTCGAGGGCGGCGAAATAGTTGCCGGAAACGAGCTGGCCGAAGAGATATTCGTCATCACCGGAGAGCGCCGTCAGATCATCGCCTGCGCCCGCCGGCCTTGTGCCGAGCGTCACCGCGACTTTGTTCCAGGCGGCCAGGTCAGCCAGCACATGGTTGCGGTCGCGGTATGCGAGATAGTCTGCATAAGAAAAGAGCAGTCGGGTCGCGCCGTCGCGATCCCGGCTCGATACGCGGACGATGCTTTCCGGATTCTTGAGCGGCAGCGGCTTGAGCGCGAAGGCTTCAAAGACGCTGAACAGCGCCGTGTTGACGCCAATGCCGAGCGCCAGCGTAATGATCGCCACAAACGTGAAGCCGGGTCGCTGGCGCAGCAAGCGCAGGCTATAGCGCAGGTCGTTCAGCAATGAGTTCATCCCTCCGATTATTCGTACCTGAGCGCGATCATCGGGTCGACTTTCGTCGCCCGCCGCGCCGGCAGGTAGCAGGCCGCGAGCGCCACCGCGACGAGCAACGCCGCCGCCATCACGAAGGCCAGCGGGTCGGTGGCGCTGACCCCGAACAGCAGGCTGCGCAGCCAGCGCGTCAGCCCCAGTGATGCCAGCGTGCCCAACAGCAGCCCCCCCAGAATTAAACGCAGGCCCTGGCCGATTAGCAAGCGCAGCACATCCGGCGGCTGCGCCCCAAGCGCCATGCGGATGCCGATCTCGCGCGTCCGCTGGCTGACCGCATAGCTCATCACGCTGTAGATGCCGACCGCGGCCAATAGCAAGGCGATGGCGGCAAACAATCCCAGCAGCCAGGTGTTGAAGCGGCGCGGCGCAACCAGCCGCCCCAGGTCTTTCTCAAGCAACGAGACTTCGGCGACCGGCACGTTCGGGTTGATGTCTCGCACTTCGGCTTTGATCGCTTCAACCAGGCCGAGCGCATCGGTGCCCGCGCTGCGCACCGCCAGCGTCGCCCGCGGCAGCGGCGAGCGCCCGAACGGCGCGTAGATTTTGATTCGCCCGATGGCTTCAGAGCCGAAGTTATGCACGTTGCCGGCGACGCCGATAATCTCTATCGGCGTGCGGCTATCGTACTTGATGTGCTTGCCGATGGCTTCGCCTTCGGGCCAGAACTGCCGCGCCAGGTGCTCGTCAACCAGCATGACCGGGGCACCGTCGGCAACCTCTTGCGGCGTGAAGCCGCGGCCCTGCTTGATGGGCACGCGCATCGTCTTGAAGTAGTCGGCGGTGACGATGTCCCAGTCCACGTTGATTAGCTCGCCGGGGTTGATCTGCTGATACTCGCCGTTGATTTCGGGATTGATGTCAGTCTGCCATCCGGGCTCGAAGCCGGGTAGCTGGTTGACGACACATGCGGATTCGACACCGGGCACGGCGCTGACGCGTTCGAGCAGTTGTGAATAAAATTGCTTCAAGCGCGGGCGGCCCGGATAGGCCTGGCGCGGCAGCAGGTCCATCGTCACGACCTGCCGGGCATCGAATCCGGGGTCAGCGGCAAACATCCGCGCCAGGCTTTTGATCAGCAGGCCAGCGCCAATCAACAGGATGACGGCGAGCGCCACTTCGGCGATAACGAAGGCGCTGCGCAGGCGCCCGCCGCGCCCATCGCTCACGGAGTAGCCGCCGTCTTTCAATGTCTGTTGCAGGTCGGTTCGCGTGCCTTGCCAGGCGGGCGCGAGTCCGAAGATCAGGCCGGTCAGCAGCGCCAGCAGCAACGTGAAGGCGAGCACGCGCCAGCCGATGACGACGCCGGCCAGGCGTGGCAAATCATCGGGCGCGAATCGAAC
This sequence comes from Blastocatellia bacterium, assembly GCA_035275065.1. NCBI lineage: Bacteria > Pseudomonadati > Acidobacteriota > Blastocatellia > Blastocatellia bacterium. The sequence continues at coordinate 237,081 of DATENM010000014.1, read as the reverse complement.
GAGTAGGTTCACGCCCCAGACGGCCAGCAGCAATCCGAGCGCGCCGCCGGCAAGCGCCACCAGCACGCTCTCTGTGAGCAACTGGCGCAGCACACGCCGGCGGCTGGCTCCGAGCGCGGTGCGAATGGCCATCTCTTTTTGTCGCGTCACCGCCCGCGCCAGCAGCAGGTTGGCGACGTTGGCGCAGGCGATCAACAGCACGAAAGCGACTGCCGCGAACAGCAGCAGCAAGGGCAGGCTCGCATCGCCGACGATACTCTCTTGCAGCGTGACCATGCGAATCGTGTTGCCGCCGTTCGTCCATGGATGTTCGCGGATCAATTCTTCTTCGACCGACTTCATCTCGGCGCGCGCCTGTTCGAGCGTGACACCGGGGTTGAGCCGCGCGACGACGAAACCGGCGACGCGGCTATCGCGCTGGAACCAGGGGCCCGCCGGCTCGGCTACCTGTTCGGTCAGCACCCACAGCGCCGGCGGCCCCTGGTGCTGGAATTCAGGCGGCATCACACCGATGACGGTGAAGGGTTGATTGTCGAGCATGATGGGCTGGCCGACGAGCGCCGGGTCGCCGCCGAATTGTGATTGCCAGAAGTCGTGGCTCAACACCGCGACGTGTGGCGCTCCGAAGCGGTCTTCTTCGGCAGAGAAGCCGCGCCCGAGCATTGGCGTGGCGCGCATCACGCGGAAGTAATCCGCCGTCACCAGTCGCGCGGTAATCGCCTGGGCGTCGCCGCCGCCGGTCATCGTCATCTGCCAGCCGCGGATTGCCGCCATCGCTTCAAACGACCGGCTGCGCGTTTGCCAGTCGAGAAAGTTCGGGTACGAAACCCAGCGCGTCGCAATCTCTTCGTGCCGTTCCGCGAGCCAGACTAGCCGGTCGGCCTGCGGGTAGGGCAGCGGGCGGAGCAGCACCGCGTTGACGACTGAGAAGATCGCCGTGTTCGCGCCGATGCCGATAGCGAGTGTAAGAACGGCTACAAGTGTGAAGCCGGGCTGGCGGCGCAGCATGCGCGCGCCGTAGCGCAGGTCTTGCAGCAGGGTTTGCATAAGTACTCTCCGCCGGGAATTCAGACAACCGGGCGCTCCGTTAGGAGCGCAATGTTTATAGTGATCAAGTCGGTTTGTTTTCAAGCCCCGTAGGGGCGCAATGGCGCCATTGCGCCCCTACGGGGCTTGAATTTTTTTCACGCTGATTACTATAAACATCGCGTCCCTACGGGACTGAGAACGACTTTCTGCTATTCGTACCTGAGCGCGATCATCGGATCGACACGGGTGGCGCGGCGCGCCGGCAGGTAGCAGGCTACGAGCGCGACACCTGCGAGCAGCAAAGCGATCAGCGCGAAGGTCAACGGGTCGCTGGCGCTGACGCCGAACAACAGGCTCGCCATCAAGCGCGTCAACGCCCATGCGCCAACAACGCCGACCCCGACGCCCGCCGCCGCCAACAACATGCCTTGACGAATGACCATCCGCATCACGTCAGCGGGCCGCGCTCCGAGCGCCATCCGCACGCCGATCTCATGTGTGCGCTGCGTCACTGCATACGACATCACGCCGTAGATGCCGACCGCCGCCAGCACCAGGGCGACGCCGGCAAACAGGCCGAGCAGTAACAGGCTGAACTTGGCTGCCGAGAGCGCCCGGTCGAGCAACTCGTTCATGTTACGTACATTACTGATTGGCTGGTCGGGGTCGAGCGCCTGCACCTGTTCGCGAATGGCCGCGGCCAGGGCTTCCGGCTTGCCTTCGGTCTCGACGGCGAGCATCAGCGTGTTGGTATAGCCTTCGCGCCGGTACTGGTGCAGCGGCGCGTAGACGTAGGCGGCAGGCGGCAGGTTGAGGCTGCCACCTTTGACATCGGCGACCACGCCGACGATCAAGCGACGAACGAAACGATTATCCGGCGTCTGCGCGTCGGCAGGCAACAGATGCTCAGGCGGCCCCATCCAGATCGTCTTGCCGACAGGGTCTTCGCCGGGAAAGAAGCGCCGCGCCACCGTCTCGTTGATGATGGCGACCGGTTGCCCCTTCTCGTCATCCTGCGGCGTAAAGGCGCGGCCCTGGTCTATGCTGATGCCAAAGGTGCGAAAGTAATTCGGGCTGATCAAAGCGAAGCGCACGACCGGGACTTGATCGAGCGAAGGCGGCGCCGGGCGACCTTCGACGCTCATGAGCTTGCCCCAGCCTGAGCCGGCGCCGAGCGGCAGGATCGAGCCGGCGGTGACGCTCTTGACACCGGGCAACGCTTCGACGCGGGTGAGCAACTGGTCAAAGAAGGTCAGGCCCGCCGGCTGGCGCGGATCGCTGGCGCTCCGGGGCACTGCGTACTTGGCGTCGGGCAGCGCGATTCGCATGGTCAGAACATTGCGGGCGCTGAAGCCGACATCCACCTGCCGCAGCTTGATGAAGCTGCGCATCATCAGGCCGGCGCCGATCAATAGCACCAGCGCCAGGGCCACTTCAGCGACGACCAGCAAGCGGCGCAAGCGTCCTTGCCTGCCGCCGCCCGCGCCGCTGCGCCCGCCTTCGTTGAGCGCCGCCTGCACGTCGGCCTTGACGGCTTGTAATGCAGGCAACAGACCGGCGAGCAAGACAGTAAACAACGCGACGGCCAGCGTGAAGCCGAGCACGCGCCCGTTGACGGCAATTGAGTTGTAGCGCGGCAGCGAATTGGGCAGCAGCGCCGACAGCAGATCAATGCCCCACAGCGCCAGCAAGACGCCGAGGCCGGCGCCGATCAAGCTGAACGGCAGACACTCGATCACCATTTGCCGGATGATGCGCGCACGGCTCGCGCCGAGGCTGGCGCGGATCGCTAGCTCGCGCTCGCGCGCCGCCGCTCGCGCCAGCATCAAGTTGGCGACATTGACACAGGCGACCAGCAACACGAAAGCGACCGCGCCCAACAGCACCAGCAATGCGGTCCGCGAATCGCCGGTGAGCTGTTCTTGCGCCGCCACGACCTGCGCGCCGATGCCTTTGTTTTCAGCGTGGGCTTCTTCAATCTGGCGGGCAATGGCGCTCATCTGCTCTTGCGCCTGCGCCGTGGTGACGCCCGGCTTGAGCCGTCCGACAAGAGTGGCGTAGTGATTGTCGCGGGTGTCGAGGCTATCGCCGGACACAAAGGCGATTGGCCTCCACATCTCGACTTCGGGCAGGTTGTCGAAAAACGGCATGCCTCGTGGCATAACCCCGGCGACCGTGAAGCCTTCGCCGCCAACCTTGATCTCGCGCCCGACGATGCCGGGATCGCCGGCGAAGCGCCGCTGCCACAGCCCATAGCTGAGCAGGACGACGCGGTGCCGCCCGTACTGATCTTCTTCGGGCATAAAGCCGCGCCCAAGCGCCGGCGTAACTTTCAACACATCGAAGAGGTTCGGCGTGATGTAAGCACCCTGGACGCGCTCCGGCTCGCTGCCCGCCGAAGAGAGGCTGAAGTCGCCATAATAAAAAGCGCCGAGCCCTTCGAGCGTGTCGTTGCGGTCGCGCCAGTCGCGGTAATCCGGCATCGAGCTGCCCGAAGTCGGCACGCCCTGGCCGATCATCGTTGACCAGAGGAAGACCAGCCGGTCGGCCTGTGGGTAGGGCAACGGGCGCAGCAAGACCGCATCCACGACGCTGAAGATAGCAGTATTGGCGCCAATCCCTAAGGCCAGTGTGATGATGGCTAAGAACGTAAAGCCGGGCCGCTTGAGCAACAGCCGCAGCCCGTAACGCAGGTCTTGAATGATTGTGTGCATAGTTCACCTCCGATAATCAGGAAGCAGGAAGCAGGAGGCAGGAGGCAGTCAGGACTATAGGCAATGATCCGCAATAGGCAGGAAGGCCCAGGTAATCATTAACCCAGGACTTGCCGTCTACTGCCTCCTGCCTCCTGCCTCCTGCCTCCTGCCTACTCATACCGCAATGCCACCATCGGATCGGTCCGGGCGGCGCGGCGGGCGGGCACGTAGCACGCCAGCAGAGCCACCAGCGTCAGCAGCAAGGCGATGCCGGTGAAGACCAGCGGGTCAGTCGGCGCGACGCCGAACAGCAGACTCGACATCAGTCGCGTCAGTGCCAGAGCCGCCCCCAACCCGACGCCAATGCCCGCCAGCGCCATCCGCATCCCCTGTCCAATGACGATGCGCAGCACCTTGCCCGTCTGTGCGCCGAGCGCAATGCGGATGCCGATCTCATGTGTGCGCTGCGCGACCAGATAAGCCATGACGCCATAGATGCCGACTGCCGCCAGGGTCAGCGCGGTAACGGCGAACAGGCCGACTAGCAGCAATGTGAAGCGCTGCCCGGCGAGCGCCGCGCCGGCCACCTGATCCAGCGCCCGGATGTCCGACACGGCCAGGTCTTTGTCGAGGGCCGCGACCTCGCGGCGCACGCTGTCGGCGAGCCCCAGCGGCTTGCCGTTCGTGCGGACGGCGAGAAACATCTCGCTGGCCGCCACCTGTGCGTGCGGCCAGTAGAAGGCCGGGTGCGCTTCGGGCGAGTCGGGGAAATCTTTCACGTCGCCGACGATGCCGACGACCGTCATCCAGTCGTCGTCTTTCGGGTTGTCGGCAAACGTGATGCGCTTGCCGACCGCCTCTTCGCCGGGCCAATAGCGGCGCGCCATACTGTCGTTGATCAGGATGACCATAGGCTTGCCGCGGACATCGTTGGCGTCGAACCAGCGGCCAGCGATCAGCGGCACGCCCACGGTGCGGAAGTATTCGGTTGTCACGCGGTGAAAGCGCGCCTCCGGCCCCTGCTCGGGCGGAAAGGTCTTGCCCTCGATGTCGAAGCCGGCGTTCTCGTCGTAACCGCTCCAGGGCAGGTCAGAGCTTGCGCCCACGTCTTCGACCCCCGGCAAGGCGGCGACGCGCTCGATCAGCGACTTGTAAAACGCGACCGTCTGTTCGCCCTTCGGGTAACGCGCCAAGGGCAGGGAGAGCTTCATCGTCAGCACGCCTTCGGGGTTGAATCCGGGATCGATCTGTTGAAGCTTCGCAAAGCTGCGCAGCAAGAGGCCCGCGCCAACCATCAGGACGAGCGCCAGCGCTACCTCTGCCGCCACCAGCACGTTGCGCAAGCGGCGCTGGCGTGCGCCGCCCGTGCCGCCGCGACCGCCTTCCTTGAGCAGCTCGTTGAGGTTCAGCTTCGCGCCATGCCACGCCGGCACCAGCCCGAACAGCAGTCCGGTCAATAGCGTCACGACGAGCGTGAAGCCGAGGATTTGCCAATCCATCTTCACCGCCTGAAGGCGAGGCAGTTGTGACGGGCCGAGCGCGATGAGCGCGTCAATTAGCCAGCCCGCCAACAACAGCCCGGCAGCGCCGCCAAGCACAGCGATCAGCAGGCTCTCGGTCAACAGTTGTCGCACCAGCCGCATTCGTCCGGCACCCAGCGACGCACGCACAGCCATCTCGCGCTCGCGCGTCGTGGCGCGTGCCAGCATGAGATTGGCGACGTTGACGCAGGCGATCAGCAGCACGAAGGCGACCGCGCCCAGCAGCACCAAAAGTGTCGTGCGCGCCCGCCCGACGATCTCCTGGTGCAGCGGGCGGACGCGAATCTGCCAGCCGGAGTTCGTGTTAGGATGTTGCTCGGCCAGCCGCCCGGCAATGACGTTGAAATCCGCCTCGGCTTGATCGCTGGTCACGCCCGCTTTCATGCGCCCGACGGTGTTGGTGAAATGGGCGAAGCGCGGCGATTTCGGGCTCAACTCCATCGGCCACCACACGTCAACGCTCTCGCCGTGCGGCGTCGAGCGGTAATCGCCACCGACGTGCTGAACGCCGGGCGGCATCACGCCGACGACGGTGAACGGCTCGCCCGACAGCGGCACGACCTGGCCCACAACGTTCGGGTCGCCGGCGAAGCGCCGCTGCCACAGGCCATAGCTGAGGATGACCGCGTGGGTGTTGTTTGGAGCTTCGTCATCGCGGTTGAACTCGCGGCCTAGCATCGGCTGAAAGCCCAGAGTCGCGAAGAAGTCCGCCGACACACGCATGGCCGACAACTGTTCGGGCCGGTCGCCGAGCGCGAGTTCCAGGTCGCTGCGCGTGTAGAGGGCGAGGTTTTCGAGCGTCGTGTTCTGGTCGCGATAATCCAGGAAGTTGCCGGGCGACAGAGGAAATTTCGGCTGGCTGCGGCTGCTCTCGAAAACCCGCACCAATCGTTCCGGGTGCGGGTACGGGAGCGGCTTCAGCAATACGCCATTGACCACCGAGAAGATCGCCGTGTTCGCGCCAATCCCTAAGGCCAGCGTGATGATGGCTACAACCGTGAAGCCAGGCCGTTTGAGCAACAGCCGCAGCCCGTAACGCAGGTCTTGAATGATCGCTTGCATGATTCACCTCCGAATAATCAGGAAGCAGGAGGCAGGAGGCAGGAGGCAGTCAGGACTATAGGCAATGATCCGCAATAGGCAGGAAGGCCCAGGTAATCATCAACCCAGGACTTGCCGTCTACTGCCTCCTGCTTCCTGCCTCCTGCCTACTCATACCGCAATGCCACCATCGGGTCGGTCCGGGCGGCGCGGCGGGCGGGCACGAAACTGGCCACCAGAGCCACTCCTGCCAGAAACAGAGCGACCGCGGCAAAGGTCACCGTATCGGTGGCGCTGACGCCGAACAACAGGCTCGACAGGTAACGAGTCAGCAGCACTGACGCCAGCAAGCCGCCGCCGATGCCTGCGGCAGTCAACCGCAGCCCTTGCCCCATCACCATGCGCAGCACATCGCCCGAGCGCGCCCCCAATGCCATGCGGATGCCGATCTCATGCGTTCGCTGCGTCACCGTGTAGCTCATCACGCCATAGATGCCCGACGCCGACAAGACCAGCGCGATGAACCCGAAGACCCCTAGCAGGATGAGGTTGAAGCGCGGCTGCGTCACCGCCTCGCCGACGATGTTGTCCATCGTCCGCAGGTCCGACACCGGCTGCGCCTTGTCAACTTCCTGCGCCGCCTCGCGCACAGACGCGGCGATGGTCGCCGGCTCGATGGTCGTGCGGATGACCATCGACATGGTTGCGAAAGGGTCCTGCAAGGCGCAGGTGTAAATCTCGGGCACCGGCGCTTCCTGCAACTCCAGGCTGCGAACGTTGGCGGCGACGCCGACGATCTCCATCCAGATCGGCTGATTGCGGCTGTCGGTGCCGCCCATGTTGAGGCGCTTGCCAACCGGGTTCTCGCCGGCGAAGTCCTTGTCGGCGGCAGCCTGGTTGATCATCACCACCAGCGGCACAGACATATTGTCGCGGCTGTCAAAGCCGCGGCCTTGCAGGATGGGAATGTTTAGGGCGCTGAAGTAGGCGGGATTGACTGAGCGATAATTGACACTCGGCCACTGATCGATGGGCAGCGGTGCTCGGCCTTCGATGCGAAAAGCCGAGGTCGGCCCTTTTTCGAGCGGCAGCGTGTTGATCAAGCCCACCTCTTGAACGCCAGGCACCGCCCGCAGCCGCTCTTCAACCTGCTGGAAGTAAGCGACAAACTGCGGGTCTTGCCTAAAGTTCGTCCCCGACGGGCTGAGTCGCAGGGTCAACACCTGTTGCGCGTTGAATCCGGTGTCAACCGCCTGCAAGCGCATGAAGCTGCGGAAGAGCAGCCCCGCGCCGACCAGCAGCACGAGTGATAGGGTGACTTCAGCGATGACGAAGAGACCGCGCAGGCGATTGCGTCCGCCGGTCGAGCCGCGGGCGCTGTCCTTGAGCGATTCCTGCAAGTTGACCCGCGAGACCTGCCACGCCGGCGCGAAGCCGAAGACGATGCCGGTGATCATAGACACCAGCAGTGTGAAGCCGAGCACCGCGAAGTCGAGGTTGATGTCGGCGAGGCGCGGGAAGTCTTTCGGCAGCAGCCGCGTTAGCAGGTCAACGCCCCACAACGCCAGCAGCAGGCCGAGCCCGCCGCCTGCGAGCGCCAGGATCAGGCTCTCCGTGAGCAGTTGCCTGAGGATGCGCCCGCGGCTCGCGCCCATCGCCGTGCGGATGGCGATCTCCTTCTGCCGCGCCGTCGCCCGCACCAGCATCAGGTTCGCCACATTCGCGCAGGCGATCAACAGGACGAAGCCGACTGCGCCGAGCAGCAGCCATAAGACGGTGCTGGTGTCGCCGACCAGGTTCGTGTGCAGCGTGTCGACGCGGTCAAAGCGATTGTTGTTGGATTCGGGGTACTGCTCGCGCAGCCGCGCGATGATGCTCTCCATCTCGGTCCTCGCCTGTTGGAGCGAGACGCCGGACTTGAGCAGCCCCACCGTGCTGAGGAAGCCGAAGCCGCGCGCGCGGTTGACATCCATCGCCTCGCTGAGCGTCGGCACGAGCTTGAATGGCGGCACCCAGGCGTCCGTCTTGTTGGGATACTGAAACCCCGCGGGCGCGATACCGACGACGGCGTAGCTGCGGCCGTCGAGCAGGATGTTGCGCCCGACAATCTCCGGGTCACCGCCGAAGCGCCGCTGCCACAGCCCGTGACTGATGACGATGATCGCCGGGTGGCCGGCCTGCTCGTCTTCGGCGATGAACAGCCGCCCGCGCTCTGGCTGTAGGCCGAAGACGTCGAAGAAATCGGCGGACGCCATCACCAGGTTGATGCGCTCGGCATCGTTCTCGCCGGCGAGATTTGCGGGGCGCTGAAGGATCGCCGCCAGGTGCTCGAAGACGGTGTTCTGATTGCGCCAGTCAACAAAGTTCGCCGGCGTCACCTGAACGCGCTTGCCCTCTTTGCTAAGCTCCTGAATGACGACGATGCGCTGGGCATCGCGGTAAGGCAGCGGGCGGAGCAGCACCGCGTTGACGACAGAAAAGATCGCGGTGTTGGCGCCAATGCCTAAAGCGAGTGTAATGATTGCCACTAATGCAAAGCCCGGCTGCTTCAGCAGCAGGCGCAGGCCATAACGCAGGTCTTGAGTGATCGTTTGCATAAAACCTCCCTGTTTATTCGTATCGCAGCGCGACCATCGGGTCTACCTTCGTTGCCCGGCGAGCCGGCAGGTAGCAGGCCAGCAGCGCCACCAGGACGAGCAACAGGGCGATGCCGGCAAAAGTCAGCGGGTCGTTGACGCTTGTGTTGAACAGCAGCGTCGCCATCAGCCGCGTCAGCAACAACGCCGCAATCAAGCCGCTGCCGACGCCAATCAATGCCAGCTTGATGCCTTGACCGGCGATCAGTTTCAGCACGTCGCCCGACCGCGCGCCGAGCGCGACGCGCAAGCCGATCTCGTGCGTTCGCATGGTCACGGTGTAAGCCATCACGCCGTAGAGCCCGACGGCGGCCAGCAACAACGCCACCGCGGCGAAGACGCCGAACAGGATGGTGTACAGACGCGGCTGCCAGACCGATTGCGCCTCGACCTCGTCCATCGTCCTGACGTGGGTGATGGGCAAGTCGGGATCAAGGGCGCGAATCTGCGTGCGCGCCGGCTCGATCAGGCTCTCAGGCTTTCCGGTCGTGCGTAGCGTGATATACATTCTGCCGACAGGAATTTCGACGTGCGGCAGGTAGACGCTGTTGCGCGTCGTCGCTTCCAAACGCTCGTGGCGCACGGCGCCGACGACGCCGACAATCGTGTGCCAGGGCTCGTTGTCTTCCGGCGGCCCGAAGCGTATGCGCTTGCCGATGGCGCTTTCATTCGGCCAGTACTGGCGCGCCAGCCGCTCATCAACAATGGTGATTTTCGGCCCCTCTGCGGTGTCAGCGTCGGTGAAGTCGCGCCCTTCGAGGATGGGGATGCCGAGGGCGCGAAAATAACCCGGCATAACGACGTTGTGCTGAATGAAAGGCGCTTGCCCGACCGAAAGGATGGGAAAGCCTTCGACCGTCAGGCTGCGGCCCCAGGTGTTGCCGCTCAACGGCAGGGTCGAAATCGCCGCGGCGCTCTCGACGCCGGGCTGCGCTCGCAGCCGCTCCATCAACTGACGAAAATAATCGCTGCGCCGCGCCCCGGGGTTGTACTTGCTTTGCGGCAGGTTGATGCGCATCGTCATCACGCCTGTCGGATTGAAGCCGGCGTCAACGTGTTGCAAGCGCAGGAAGCTGCGCATCATCAATCCGGCGCCGATCAACAGCACCAGCGACAGCGCGATCTCGGCAACCACCATCAAGCTGCGCGAGCGCTGGCGGCCCGCGCCGGCGGCGCTGCGGCCTCCTTCCTTGAGCGTTTCGTTGAGATTGATTCTCGATGCGTGCAGCGCCGGCAGAATGCCAAAGACCAGGCCGGTCAATAAAGCGACGCCGAACGTGAAGCCGAGCACGCGCCAGTCGAGTCCGAACTTCATCCAGAACGGCAGCTTGATGGGGATGGCCGCGAGCAACAGGTCGAGGCCCCAGACCGCCAGCAGCAAGCCGAGCGCGCCACCCAATCCGGCGAGCATGACGCTCTCGGTCAGCAGTTGCCGAACGATGCGCCAGCGCGAAGCGCCGAGCGCCGCCCGAATAGCGACCTCTTTCTGTCTCGTCGTCGCTCGCACCAGCATCAGGTTGGCGACGTTGGCACACGCGATCAACAAGACACAAGCGACGACGCTGAGCAGGATCACCAGCGCCTGGCGATAATCGCCCGTCAGCGCGTCGTGCATGCCCGTGACGCTGACGCCCAGCCCTTCGTTGGTCACAGGGTTCTGCTGTTCGATGCGCTCGGCAATGTCATTCATCTCGTTGCGCGCTTGCTCCAGGCTCATGCCGTCTTTCAAGCGAGCAATCGCGCCCAGACCGTGATCGTTGCGCGTATACGTTTTCGTGGTGAGGGCGAGCGGCACCCAGAATTCGGCGACCTCCGGAAAGCGGAAGCCTTCCGGCATGATGCCGATGACGGTGCGCGGGCGGCTATTCATAATCAACGTCTGGCCGATGATGCCGGGGTCGCCGCCGAAGCGGCGCTGCCACAGCCCGTAGCTGAGAATCACCACGGCGTCGGTATTCGGGCGGTCTTCTTCGGCGGTGAAAGTCCGTCCCAGCAGCGGCGACACGCGCAGGATTTCAAACAGCCCCTGCGCGCCCTCTGCTCCCTGAATCTGCTCGGGCTCGCCGCTTCCCGTAAGCGCCAGGCCGACGGTGTCGTAAGCCGCGACGTCTTCGAAGACGCGATTCTGCTCGCGCCAGTCGAGAAAGTTCGGGAACGACACGCCCATCGAAGTGACACCGCGCTTGAGCGCCGTTTCGTCGAGCGTCACCAGCCGCTCGGGCTGCGGGTAGGGCAGCGAGCGCAGCAGGATGCCATTGACGAAGCTGAAGATCGTCGTGTTGGCGCCGATGCCTAAGGCCAGTGTGATGACGGCAACCACCGTGAAGCCGGGCCGCTTCGTCAGCATGCGGACGCCGTAGCGCAGGTCTTGAATGATCGCTTGCATGATTCACCTCCGAATAATCAGGAAGCAGTCCCGTAGGGACGTGATGTTTATAGTCACCGGCGTTGTAGAGAACCCCAGCCCCGTAGGGGCGCGATGTCCATATGCCGCTCCTACGGAGCTTGCGTCTTTAAGGACATCCGTGGCTATAAACATCGCGCTCCTAACGGAGCTTGAGATGAACTGCCTCCTGCCTCCTGCCGCCTGCCTACTCATACCGCAATGCCACCATCGGGTCTACGCGGGTAGCGCGGCGCGCCGGCAGGTAGCAGGCCAGTAGCGCCACGCCTGCGAGCAGCAAGGCGATGGCCGCAAAGGCCAGCGGGTCGGTGGCGCTCGTGCCATAAAGCAAGCTCGCCATCAGCCGCGTCAGCGCGAAAGAGGCCGCCAGTCCGACCGCCACACCGACCAGCACCATGTTCATCCCCTGTCGCAAGATCATCCCCAGGATGTCGCCCGCCCGCGCCCCCAACGCCATGCGGATGCCGATCTCCTGTGTGCGCTGGCCGACCGTGTAACTGACGACGCCGTACAAGCCAACGGCGGTGATCGTCAGCGCCAACCCCGCGAAGATGCCCATCAACAGCATCAGGAATCGCTTGTCGGCGACGTTGCGCGATAGCAGGAATTCTTCGCTGCGGATTTTCCAGACCGGCTGATCTTTGTCCACCTTCCAGATGGCTTCGCGCACCGACTGGGACAGGCTCATCGGCTCAACACTGGTGCGCACCACGACCGTCGCGAAGATGCCGGGAAACTGGCTGTAGCAGTCGTAAACTTGCGGCTGCTGTTCTTCGCTCAGGTAGTACTGCCGGGCGTCGCCGACGACGCCGACGACGGTGCCGACAATCCCGTCGGCGAGCATCTTGATCTGCTTGCCGAGAGGGTCCTGGTCGGGCCAGAAGCGCCGCGCCATCGTCTGATTGATGACCAGAACAGTCGGCGTGTTCAACTGGTCGCGGCTGTCGAAGAGGCGGCCCTGGATGAAAGGAATGCCGATGGTGTCGAAGTAGCCGGGCGTCGCCGTGTTCCACAAGACCTGCGGCTCCTGGCCCTTGGGCGGCGCTTCGCGGTCGGGCAGGCCGATGCGCGTGGTCTGGCCGTTGCCGCTGAAGGGCAGACCGCGAACCAGCGCCGCCGACTCGACGCCGGGCACTTCTCGCAAGTGCTCGACGACCTGGCGGTGGAACTCCCACTGACCCTCAGGCTTGCCATATTTGTTGCGCGGCATGCGGTATTCGAGCGTCAGCAGGTTGGCGGGCTTAAAGCCCGGGTCTACCTGAAGCAGTCTATAAAAGCTCTTGATGAGCAGCGCGCCGCCGACCAGCAGCACCAGCGACAGCGCCACCTGCACGACGACAAAGACGCTGCGCGCCCGCCGCGCCCCCGCGCCTTCGCTGCCGGCGCGCCCGCCTTCTTTAAGCACCGTGTGCAGATCGATGCGCGACAGTTGCAGTGCCGGCGCAAGGCCAAACAGGATGCCTGTGAGGATTGACGCTCCGAGCGAGAACAATAATACGCGGGTGTCGAGCTTTACCGCATTCAGCGGCAGCCCGCCCGGGTTGACCGCCAGCAATCCGTCAATCCCCCAGGCGGCGATGAAGAGTCCGAGCCCGCCGCCGAGCAAGGCCAGCAAGGTCGTCTCGGTCAACAACTGCCGAACCAATCGCCAGCGGCCCGCCCCCAACGCGGCGCGCAGGGCGAATTCTTTGAGCCGCGCCGCGCCGCGCGCCAGTGTCAGGTTGGCGAGGTTGGCGCACGCAATCAACAGGATGATGCCGACCGCCGCGAACAGCACCAGCAGGATCGGGCGAATGTCTTGCACCGCCAGCTCGCTGAGCATCTCGGCCTTGGCGCTGCGCCCGGCATTGTTGTCCGGGTACGCCTGCTCCATCTGCGCGGCGATGGTTCGAGCTTCGGCCTGCATTGATTCGAGCGACACGCCCGGCTTGAGGTGGCCGATGCCGAAGAGGAAGCGCGCGTCGCGCTGAGGGGTATAGCCGGGAAAACGCTGCGCCGTCATCCAGACTTCGACTTCCGCGTCCATCGGCTGGTGAAAGGCGCTGGTGACGACGCCGACGACGCTATAGGGCTCGCCGTTGAGGATGACTTTCTTGCCCGTCAGGTCGGGGTCAGCGTTCAGGTGACGCTGCCAGAAGCCTTCATTGACGACGGCGACGCGGTCGGCGCCCGGCTGATCTTCGCCGCGCATAAAGGTTCGCCCAATGACCGGCGAGAGGTTGAAGACCTCGAAGAAATTCGCCGACACAAAGCCGCCGCGCACGCGCTCCGGCTGATCCTGGCCGGTCAGGTTGACGCTCTGCGATTGAAACGCCGCAAAGTCATCGAGCGTCGTCAACTGCGCCGCGAAGTCTTGCGCTTCGGCGAGCGAGATGACGTCGCGGTTGCCCTTGGCATCCGCCGCGAACAGCATCACGAGCTTCTGCGGGTTGTGATACGGCAGGGCGCGCAGCAGCACGGCGTTGATGACCGAGAAGATCGCCGTGTTCGCGCCGATGCCTAGAGCCAGTGTAATGATGGCCACGAATGTGAAACCGGGCCGCTTCAGCAGCATGCGCGCGCCGTAGCGAATATCTTGCAGCAGTGTTTGCATAAATAACCCCTTATTCGTATCTGAGTGCGATCATCGGGTCTACCTTGGTGGCGCGGCGCGCAGGGACATAGCAGGCCAGTAGCGCCACCGCCGTCAAAATGATGGGCACGGCGGCGAAGATCGTCAGATCATTCGCCGAGACTTCAAACAGCAGGCTCGCCATCGCCTTCATCATGAACCACGCGCCGAGCGTGCCGATGCCGAGCCCCGTGACGGTCAGCCCCATGCCGTGGCGGACGACCATCTTCAATACGTCCGTAGGCCGCGCGCCCAGGGCCATGCGGATGCCGATCTCGCGCGTCCGCTGCGTCACCGTGTAGCTCATCACGCCGTAGATGCCGACGCCCGCAAGCAACAGGGCGATGCCGGCGAAGACAGACATCAGTGCTCCCGTAAAGCTGAAGCCCATCGTCGAGGCCGAGCGCACCTGCTGCATGGTTTGAACTTCAAAGACCGGCTGGTCTTTGTCAATCGCCTGGACTTCGGCGCGGATGGCCGGGGTCAACGCGGCTGGTTCGCCGCTCGTGTGCGCCACCAGCACCATCGAAGACCACGGGTCTTGCGCCAGCGGGAAGTAGTATTCCGGGGTGACGGCCAGATTCAGCTCGTGCTTGACGTCGCGGATGACGCCGACCACCGTGCGCCAGGGGTTCTCGGCAATCGGTCCCTCCAGGCGAAAGCGTTTGCCGATGGCGTCGCCGTTCGGCCAGTATTGCCGCGCCATGGTCTCATTGATGACCGCGACCGGTGGCGCGGTGGCGATGTCCTGCTCGGTGAAGCCGCGTCCGTTGAGCACCTGAATGCCCATCGCCTTAAAGTAATCCGGCGTACAGTTGCGGTAGCGCCCGATGAACTCCTGGCCGGGTGGCGGGTCGGGCACGCCTTCGACAAGAAAGCTGTCCGACGAGTTGCTGCCGCCAAGCGGAATATAGTTGGTCAGGCCGACCGATTCGACGCCGGGTAGGGTTGCGACTTGCCGGTTCAACTGCTCGTAAAACGCGCGCCGCTGTGCTGCGTCCGCGTATTTGGCGCGCGGCAGCGTCATTCTCATAGTCAGCACGTTGTCGCCGTTAAAGCCGGGGTTGGTTTTTAGAATTTGCCAGAAACTCTTGACCATCAAGCCGGCGCCGACGAGCAGCACCAGCGCCAGCGCGACTTCGGCGATCACCAGGGTGCTGCGCAGGCGATGATGGCCGCTCGCGGTCGTCTTGCCGCTGCCTTCTTTGAGCGTTTCATTCAAATCCGGCTTCGATGCCTGCAACGCCGGCGCCAGCCCGAAGAGAATGCCAACGAACAGCGACAGCCCCAGCGTGTAAGCCAGAACAGTCAGATTGATGCTGATGTTTTTCCAGCCGATGATATAGCGCACCGTTTCGCCGGGCATGGCGGCTTTCAAGGTGTCCACGCCCCATAGCGCCAGCAGGATGCCTGCAACGCCGCCCGCGACGGAGAGGATAACGCTCTCGGTGATCAACTGCCGCATGATGCGCCAGCGGCTCGCGCCTAATGCTAAACGGACGGCGATTTCTTTGCTGCGCGAGGCGGCGCGCGCCATCGTCAGGTTGGCGACGTTGGCGCAAGCGATCAACAGGACGAAGCCGACTGCCAGTAGCGACACCAGCAGCGCCGCTTTGTAGATGCGCACGGTGTCGTCCATCAGGGTGTAGACGGTGATGCCGCGCCCGGTGTTCGTCTGCGGGTTTTGTTCCGCGAGGCGTCCGGCAATCGCGTCCATGTCGGCCTGCGCCTGCGCCAGCGAGACGCCGTCTTTCAGGCGGGCGACCGTGAGATTGCCGTGGCTGCCGCGACTGGCCGAGAGTTGCGGCGTGAAGGCGAAAGGCGCAAGGATGTCGAAGCCTTTGGGGAACTGATAATTTTCGCCCATCACGCCGATGACCGTGCGCGGAATGCCGTTGATGGTGACCGTCTGGTTGATGATCTGCGGGTCGCCGGCGAAGCGCCGCTGCCACAATCCATAACTGAGAATGACCACCTGATCCTTGCCGGGCTGTCCCTCTTCGGGAATGAAGCCGCGGCCCAGCAGGGGTTGCACTTTCATGGTGTCGAGCAGGTTGGTTGTGACCACATAACCCTGTAATCGCTCCGGCGGATCAATGCCCGACAGGTTGGCGTTCCACCAGCTATAGAGCGAGATGTTCTCAAACGACTGGTTCTGCGCTTGCCAGTCGAGATAGTTGGCGATGGCGGTTTCGTTGCGCTCGACGCCCTGGCTCGGAACCTTCTCCCAGAGGGCCACCAGGCGGTTGACCTGGGGGAAGGGCAGCGGATTGATGAGCAGCGCATCCACCATGCTAAAGATGGCGGTGTTGGCGCCAATCCCTAATGCCAGGGTAATCACAGCCACCAGCGTAAAGCCGGGCCGCTTGCCGAGCATGCGCAATCCATATCGCAGGTCTTGAGTAATCGTCTGCATAAAAACCTCCAATAATCAGGAAGCAGTCCCGTAGGGACGTGATGTTTATAGTGACTAGCGTCGTAGAGAACCCCAGCCCCGTAGGGGCGCAATGTCCACATTCCGCTCCTACGGAGCTTGCGTCTTTGAGGTTATCCATGACTATAAACATCGCGCTCCTAACGGAGCTTGAGAATGAACTGCTTCCTGTCTACTCGTATCTAAGCGCCGCCATCGGATCGATCTTCGTGGCGCGGCGCGCAGGGATGTAGCAAGCCACCAGCGCCACGACGCCCAGCAACAGGGCAATCACCGCGAACGTCAGCGGGTCGGTAGGGCTCAACCCGAATAGCAAGTTGGCCATCAATCGCGTCAGCGCCACGGCCACCACAACCCCAATCGCGATGCCGGCTGCCGTCAACATCATACCCTTGCCGACGAACAGCCTCAGCACGTCCTTGCTTTGGCCGCCGAGCGCCATGCGGATGCCGATCTCCTGTGTGCGTTGCGACACCGTGTAAGCGATCACGCCATAGATGCCGGTCAGCGTCAGAATCAACCCCGTCGCCCCGAACAGGGCGAAGAGCAAGGTGTAGAACTGCGTCTCGGCGACGGTGCCGCGGATGGCCTCTGCGAGCGGCTGCACATTGGTGACCGGCACGGTCCGATCACCCGAGCGCACTGCTTCGGTGAAGCTTCCAGTCAACGCCGCGGGGGCATGCGTGGTGCGCACCAGAAAGTTGCCCCAATCCCAACTGTTCTGCTGGTAAGGCAAGTAGATTTCGGGATTCGCTGCCCTGGTCAAGCTCGAATGATGTACGTCGCCGACGACGCCGACGATCTCAAATTGTTCGGGGTCGCCCTCGTTTTGATTCGCGCCGATGTGCGAGATGCGCTTGCCAATCGGGTCTTCGTCGGCGAAGTAGCGGCGCGCCAGGGTTTCGTTGATGATGGCAACGCCGGTGCCGCCGCGCTGATCCTGCTCAGTGAAGTAACGCCCCCGGCGCAAGGGAATCTTGATGGCCTCGAAGTAATCGACGGTGACGCTGCGGTTGTTAGCGTCGGGCTCTTGCCCCGGCTCAGGCGCGGGGCGGCCTTCAATCCTGAAATCGCTGCCGACATTGCCGCCGCTGAAGGGCATCGGCGCGACGAAGGCCGCGCTCTCGACGCCGGGCATGGCTTTCAACCGTTCGAGCGTTTGCTTGACGTAGCGGACTCGCTCGTCGTGCGCTTGATAGAGCGCCCGCGTCATGCTGATGCGCCCGGTCAATACGTTCTTCGGATCGAAGCCGGGATCGACATTCACGAGCATCGCAAAGCTGCGAATCATGAGCCCTGCGCCGACGAGCAGCACCAGACCCAGCGCCACTTCGGTGACGACCAGCGAGTCACGCCAGACGCGCAGCGACCGGCTGCTGGTGACGCTTTTCGCGCCGCCCTTCAACAGCTCGTTAATCTCCGGGCGCGACGCTTTGATGACCGGCAGCAGACTGAACAGCAGCGCCGTCAAGACGGACACGGCAAGCGTAAAGACAAGCACTTTGGCGTTGATCTGCACTTCGTCGAGCCGCGGTAGTTGATTCGCGCCATAATGCTTGATGGCGCTCAGGCCCCACATCGCGACGAGCAAGCCGGCGCCGCCCGCGAGCAATGAAAGCACCAGGCTCTCAGTCAACAGTTGCCGAATAATCTGCCAGCGGCTGGCCCCGAGCGCGGCGCGCAAGGCGAGTTCTTTCTCCCTGGCGCTGGCTCGCACGAGCAGCAGATTGGTCACGTTGGTGCAGGCGATCAGCAGAATGAATCCCACGGCCCCCAGCAACACCCAGAGCGCGCGGCGCACGTCATGGCCGACTAACTGCTCATCCACGCGCACCACGTAAGCCGTGGCGTTGCGATTGTATTGCGGATACTGCCCGGCAAGGCTATCGGCGATGCCGGTCATCTCGGCTTGCGCCTGCGCCATCGAGACGCCCGGCTGCAAGCGGCCAATCGCCCTGAGCACCTGCGCGCCGCGCTGGTCGAGGTTGCCGCCTTCGCCGGCGATGGTGGTCACGAGCTGGATGTCTTTGCCGGCCAGCGGAAACTCGAAGCCGGGCGGCAGAACGCCGATGATGGTGAACAGCTTGCCATTCAAGGTCAGCGATTGCCCGAGCGCCGCCTCATTGCCGCCAAACTGAGTTTGCCAAAAATCGTGGCCGAGAATGACAACGGGTTGAGCGCCGCGCCGCTCCTCTTCGAATTGAAAATCGCGACCGCGCAGCACCCGGACTTTGAGGAGCGACAGGAAGTTGGCAGTGACGCGCATCCCTTGAACGCGTTCGGCCTGACCGTCGCGCAGCAGAATAAAGCCGTTGGGCTTGTAAGCGGCGATGGTCTCAAAGCTCTGACTGCGGGTTTGCCAGTCTTGCAGATTAAGGTAAGAGATGTAGCCTTCGACGCGCCTGTCCAGAGGGGATCGCCAGATCGCCGCGACGCGCTCCGGTTCGGCGATGGCCGGCGGATTCAAGACCAGCGCGTTGATGACGGAAAAGATCGCCGTGTTGGCGCCGATGCCTAAAGCCAGCGTGATGACGGCAACCAGCGTAAAGCCGGGCCGCTTGCCGAGCATGCGCAATCCGTATCGCAAATCTTGCAGCAGAGTTTGCATAAGTCCCCTCCAGGGAGTCAGGAGTCAGAATTCAGAAGTCAGAATGAATAAGGCAGTCGGCTTCGCCTCCGCTTTTATTCTGACTCTTGACTCCTGACATCTGACTTCTATTCGTATCTGAGCGCCACCATCGGGTCTACTCTGGTTGCCCGCCGCGCCGGAAGATAGCAAGCCAACAGAGCAACTGAACCGAGTAACAATGCGATAGCCATGAACGTCAGCGGGTCGGTCGCGTTGATGCCGTATAGGCGGCTCGCGACCACGCGCGTCAATGCCAGCGCCGCCGCTACGCCGACGCCCAAGCCAATCAGCGTCATCTTCATTCCTTGCGCGATGACAAGCCGCAAAATCCCGCCCGTCTGGGCGCCCAGCGCCATGTGTATGCCGATCTCATGCGTGCGTTGCGTAACCGTGTAAGACATCACACCGTAAAGCCCCACTACTGTCAGCACCAGCGCGAGCAAACCGAACAACGAGAGCAACACGCTTTGTATTCGCTCGACGTATAGCGATCTTCCTATATGTTCCGGCAGCGTGCGAATGTTGAAGGCGGGTAGCGCCGGGTCGAGCGCGCTTAACTCGGCCTGGATTGGCGCGATCACCCCGGTTGGTGGGAGCGCTGTGCGCACGAGTAGATTCATGCCGGAAGAATACTGCTGCGCCAACGGTTGGTACATCGTCATTCGCGGCTCTTCGCGCAGGTCGCGGTATTTGGTAGCGCGGGCCACACCAACGACCTCAAAGTTTTCAATGCCGTCGTAGAAGCTCTGCCCGACTGGATCGGTGTTCGGCCAAAACTTACGCGCCATCGTCTCATTGACGATGATCACTCGCGCCGACTTCTCGCTGTCTAACGATCTGAAATCGCGGCCCTGTAGCAGCGGCAGCCCCAGCGTCTCGAAGAACTGTGGCGTCACGGTGATGATGTCAATCGAGATGGGGTCGTTGACCGCCGGCCGCGTGCCATTGGGAGGCCTTTGTAAGCGAGAGCCGCCTGCGGTCACCGGCAGCACGCTGGCCAGACTGACGGCTTGCACGCCCGGAACGGCAGCGACCTTCTCAAGCGCAGCGGCGTAGAAGTTCTTGCCCGGCACTTCTCGGTAGCCTCGCAAGCGCAGGTCGAGCGTGAGCGCCACCACCTGGTCACCGGAGAAGCCGACGTCAATAGAACGCAGCTTCCACAAACTGCGCAGGAAAAGCCCTGCGCCGACCAGCAACACAATCGAGACGGCGACTTGCGCCATCACCAGCAGATTCCGCAGCGAAAACATTCGGATAGACAAGGGCGACGAAGCCCGGCCATCTTTCAGCACCGGCACCAGCTCGACGCGTGCCGCCTGCAAGGCCGGGATAATACCGAACAACAGTGAAGTGATTACCGCCACCGCGAGCGTGAAGATGATGACGCGCCAATTGGGCGAGCTGTCGAGCGTCAGCGCCCCGCCAACTCGTGTGCGAATGTTGGTCATGAGATCATGCGACCAGAGCACGATCAACAGCCCAAGGCTCCCTCCAATGAGCGCCAGCAGTAGACTCTCAACCATGAGCTGCCCGACGATGCGCCCGCGAGAAGCGCCGAGCGCCAATCGAATGCCCACCTCCTTTTGTCGCGCCTGCCCGCGGGCCAGCAAAAGATTGGCGATGTTCGCGCAGGCGATGAGCAGGATCAACGCAACCATCACCGCAAGCAGTTGCAGCGGTTGCGATAACTCAGCAACGTAAAAGTCATTGCCGCGCGACGCAGGAGTGAGCGCAGCCTGCCAATCACCGGCACCGCGGGCGCTCTCGAATCCCGGCGGCAACTGCGAGGTTAGCCTCTCCTGCGCCTGCGCCAGTGTCACACCAGGTTTCAACCGCGCCGCCAGCTCCAGCCAACTCGTTTGACGGGAACTCAGTAATTCAGGCGATCCGCCCAGCGCGATGCGCTGCGGCAAGGTCAACCAGACATCCGCGGCCAAGCCCTGCGCTAAGCCCGTGAAACCCGGAGGGGCAACGCCGACGACGGCGAAGCTGCGACCGTTAATCGTCAATGTCTTTTGCAAGACAGCCGCATCGCCGGAGAAGAAGCGCTTCCACAGTCTGTCGCTGATGACCACGGCAGGCTGCGCCCCAGGGAACTCGTCGCTTGGGACAAAGCCGGTGCCGCGCGCCAGCTCAAGGCCGAGCACCGAGAAATAGTTCGCGCTGACATATTCTCCGCGCAGCCGCTCGGTTTGGTTACCGTCGCTGATGCCGAAGCTGCTGTCGGTTTTAGCTAGCAGTCCCGAAAACACATCGTTGTTGTCGCGCAGGGCGACATAGAGCGGATAAGAAAAATCTGGATGCGAGCCGCCCTCGGTGGTGTGCGTTGCGACCAGCACCAGTTCCTCCGGGCGCGGCACGGTTAGCGTCCGCAGCAACACGGCGTCTAACAAGCCGAAGAGCGCGGAGTTGGCCCCAATACCCAGCGCCAAGGTGACGACAGCCACAGCCGTGAATCCCGGCGTTTTGATCAGCATTCTCCAACCGAAGCGCACATCACTCAACAATGTCTGCATAAACTCTCCTCCTCGGGGAAACGTCAGACCTGGAAACGTTCCCTCGAAGGTTTGAGGCCCTTCTCATTCGTAGCGCAGCGCCACCATCGGGTCTACTCTGGTTGCCCGCCGCGCCGGCAGGTAACAGGCCGCGAGCGCCACGCCGGCCAGCGTCAAGGCGATAGCGGCGAAGGTCAACGGATCGGTGGCGCTGACGGCGAATAACAGGTCGTTGATCAGTCGCGTCAATAAAGCGGCAGCCAGCGCGCCGACGCCGACGCCGAGCAACGTCACGGTCATGCCTTCGCGGATGACCAGCCGCAATATGTCTTTTGTCTGAGCGCCGAGGGCGACGCGGATGCCCAGCTCAGCGGTGCGCTGCGCCACCGAATAAGCGACGACGCCATAGATGCCGACGCCTGCAAGCAGCAGGGCGAGCCCCGCCAAGCAGTTCAACAACAAGGCGCTGAACCGCGGGCGCGACAGATTCGTGGCCAGCAGTTGCTCGACGGTCGCGACGCCGGCGATGGCTTGAGTGGCGTCGAGCGCCGCGACTTCGCGCCGCACGACAGGCAGAAAGGCCGTCGCCTCGGTCGCCGTGCGCACGGCGAAATGGTTGAGCGTGACCGCGCTCTGCGCATGCGGCACATAAACATCCCAACGCACGTCGCGCAGCTCGCGGTAACGCACGTCACCGGCAACCGCGACGATGGTGCGCAAAGGCTCGTCCGCCGACGCCGGCTCAAGCTTGATGCGTTTGCCCACCGCCGCCTCGGCAGACCCGAAGAGTTGCCTGGCCATACTTTCGCTGACGATGACGACGCGCTCGGTGTCGGCCCTGTCCTGTTCGGCAAATTCCCGCCCGGCCTTGATGGCGATATTCATGGCACGGAAGTAATGCGGCGTGACGACTTCAAAGTTTGCCACGGTGTTGCGCCGCGCTTCGTCCAGCGGTTGGCCTTCGAGCGCGTAATCCATCTCCCAGCCGACCGTGCCTTCGAGCGGGCGGATCAACACGCCGCCGGCAGCAACGACGCCGGGCTGGCTTTCGAGCCGCTCGACCAGCCGGCTGAAGAACTCGCGCCGCGCCTCGGGCTTGCCATAGCGCGCGCCGGTCAGCCGCAACTGCATGGTCAGAACGTTGCGCGGCTCAAGGCCGAGATCAACGCGGCTGAGGTTCATGAAACTGCGCAGGATGAGCGCCGCGCCCGCCAGCAGCACCATGGTGATGGCGATTTCGGCAACGATCAGCGACTGGCGCAGCCGCTTGCCGGCGCGGTCGCCCGATAGCCTGGAGCTACCTTCGTTGAGCGTCTCGCTGAGGTTGAGCCTGGAAGCCGCGAGCGCCGGGATCAGTCCGAACATCAGGCTTGCCGACAGCGTGACAAGAGCACTGAAGGCGAGCGCCGGCAAACTGAGACGGACTTCGTTGATGCGCGGCACGTCGGCGGGGGCGACCTGGATGAGCAGGTCAACCAGCCAGTGCGCCAGCAGCAAGCCGAGCCCGCCACCGATGACCGCAAGCACCAGGCTCTCAGTCAATAGTTGCCGAATAATCTGCCAGCGGCTGGCCCCGAGCGCGGTGCGCAAGGCGAACTCCCGACGCCGCGAAGTCGCGCGCGCCAGCAGCAGGTTGGCGATGTTGGCCGAGGCGATTAGCAGCAACAGCGCGGTGGCGGCCAGCAGCAGCCAGAGCGCCGGACGGGCGTCGCCGAAGAGATGCTCAGCCAGCGGCGTGATGACGACGCGATGGCCCGCGGCAGCGGTCTCCGGGTGTTGTTCGGCAATGCTTGCGATGACTGTGTTCAACTCGGCTTCGGCTTGCTCGCGAGTGACGCCGGGCTTCAGCCTGCCGACGGCTTGCAAGAAGATCGCGCCGCGATTTTGCCAGACGCGCGGGTTCATCGTCGCCGTCAGCGGCACCCATAGGTCAACGCCGCGGGGGAATTCAAATTGCGGCGGCATGACGCCGACGACCGTGAAGCCCTGGCCTGTGAGCGTCAGTGTGCGCCCGATGATCTCCGGGTCAGCGTTGAAGGTCGTGCGCCATAGCCGGTCGCTCAGCACGGCGACTTTCGGCGCATTCACCTGATCGTCGTTTTCGTCGAGGACGCGGCCAAGCGCCGGTTGCGCGCCGAGCAGTGAAAAGAAGCCGCCCGTCACCTTTGAGCTTTCGAGCTGTACGGCTTCATCGCCGCCGGTCAGCACGTAGCCGTAACCGTAGGCCGTCGTCGGCATCGCCGCCATCTCAGCAAAGCTCTGGCTCGCGGCCTGCCAGTCTTTGAATTCGGCGGGCGACAGCTCGACGAAAGGCGCGGTGGCGGTCGTGTCTTTCTTCCAGGCGACGATCAGGCTTTCCTGATGAGCGAAGGGCAGCGGGCGCAGCAAGACGCCATAAACGACGCTGAAGATGGCGGTGTTCGCGCCGATGCCTAAAGCCAGCGTGAGGACGGCAACGAACGTGAAGCCGGGCCGCTTCAGCAGCATCCGCCAGCCATACCGCACATCTTGCAGCAGTGTTTGCATAAGTCCCTTACTCGTATCTGAGCGCCACCATCGGGTCTACTCTGGTTGCCCGCCGCGCCGGCAGGTAACAGGCCAGCAGCGCGATGCCGGCTAGCAACAGGGTGATGGCGCCAAAGGTCAGCGGGTCGGTCGTGCTGACGTTGAACAGCAAGCTCTCCAGCAGCCGCGTCAAAGCGAACGCCGCGGCGAGCCCGATAGCGACGCCGATCAAGATGACTTTCATTCCCTGACCAATGACCAGTCGCATGACATCGCCGGTTTGCGCTCCCAGTGCCAAACGCAAGCCGATTTCGTGCGTGCGCTGCGTGACGCTGTAGCTCATCACGCCATAAATGCCGACGCCGGCCAACAGCACCGCCAGCGCCGCAAACGCCGTGATCAACACCGTGCGCAGTCGCACTTCGCCAACCGATTCGTAAACCATCCGCTCCACCGTGGAGATGTCGGCGACCGCCATATCACTGTCAATCTCGCTGACCTCGGCGCGGATGGCCGATGTCAGGCTCAACGGGTCAGCGACCCCTGCGCGCGCCGTGATGAAAACCGCGAAGAAGGGCGACTGCTGAAGCGACAGGTAGATGGCCGGCGCCACCTCTTCACCAAGCCCGCGGTATTTGACATCACTGACGACGCCGACGATTTCAACAGGGTCGCCATAAATCAGCCGCTTTCCGATAGGGTTTTCGTCCGCGAAGAACTTGCGCGCCAGCGTCTGGTTAATGATGACGACCGTGGGCGCACCCTGTTTGTCCGCGTCGGTAAAATCGCGGCCTTGCTGAATGGGAATGCCGAGCGTTTCAAAGTACGCCGGGGTAACCATCACGAGGTCGGCGACCGGGTTCTTGCCATCGGGCGGGGCGGGGCGGCCTTCGACGCTGAAGCCGTCGGAGATTCCCAGGCGGTCGGGCGGCAGCCCCGAAGTCAGCGCTACGGATTGCACGCCCGGCGTCGTCTTCAGCCGTTCGAGGAGCTGACGATAGAAGTCGCGCCGCCGGTCGCGCCCCTCATACCGCTTGCTGACCAGCGACAGGCGGCCTGTAAAAACTTTTTGCGCGTGGACGCCGGTTTCGACATTCTGCAAACGCCAGAAACTCTTTAACAGCAAACCCGCGCCGACCAGCAAGGAGAGCGCCAGCGCGACTTCGACGACGACCAGCATGTCGCGCAAGCGCCGCCGGCTGACGCCTTCGGTTGTGCTGCGCCCGCCTTCCTTGAGCGCTTCGTTGAGATTCGTTTTCGAGCCTTGCAGCGCCGGCACTAGGCCGAAGATCAAGCCGCTCGCCAGGGCGATCAACATCGCCCAGCCGAAGACTCGCCAGTCTACGCCGACTTCATTCAGTCGCGGCACCTGGTCTTTGCCGAGCGACAGCAGCAGGTCAACGCCCCACACCGCCAGCAGCAGACCGGCCAGGCCGCCGGCGACGGCCAGCAGCAGGCTTTCGGTCAACAACTGGCGCACCAGCCGCAGCCGACTGGCGCCGAGCGCCGTGCGGATCGAAAACTCGCGGTCGCGCGCCGTCGCCCGCGCCAGTTGCAGGTTGGCGACGTTGACCGATGCGATCAGCAGCACCAGCAACACCGCCGCAAACAGCACCCATAGCGCCAGGCTGACTTTGCCAAGGATGACTTCATTGATCGGCATGACGTTGAAGCCTCCGTCGGGCGCTACCTCTTTGCCGGAGATTTGACCGGCGATGCCCTGCATCTCGCTGCGCGCCTGTTCAATCGTCATGCCCGAGCCGAGCCGCGCCAGGCCGGTCAGGTAATAAGGCCCGCGGCGGCTCGGCGGCGCAAGTTGCATCGCCGTCCACACCGCGGATTCGGGTGAGGGGAAGTCGAAAGCCTGCGGCATCACGCCGACGACGGTGTAGCTCTCGCCGTTGAGGGTGATCGCCCGCTCGACGGCCTGCGGGTCGGCGCCGAGATACTTGCGCCAGAAGCCTTCGCTGACGACGACGGCGCGCTGAGCGCCGGGCTGTTCTTCGGCGGCCAGGAAGGTGCGGCCAAGCAGCGGGCGCACGCCGAGGGTGTCGAAGAAATTGGCGGTCACCTGGTTGCCGGTGATCTCTTCAGGCACCTGGCCGCCGGTGTAGTTGAAGCGGGCGAAGCCGAAAGCGCCGACCTGTTCAAACCCATGATTCTTTGCACGCCAGTCCAACAGGTCGGCGACCGACAGCGGTGTTTGATCGCCGCCCGCTTCTTTGACGCCGCGCAGCCAGACCATCGTCAGCCGCTCGGGCTCCGCATAAGGCAGCGGGCGCAGCAGCACGCCATAGACGATACTGAAGATCGCTGTGTTCGCGCCAACGCCGAGCGCCAAAGTAAGCACGGCGATAAAGGTGAAGCCGGGCCGCTTCAGCAGCATGCGCGCGCCGTAGCGAATGTCTTGCAGCAGTGTTTGCATAAAACCTCCAGGGAGTCAGGAGTCAGAAGTCAGAAGACAGAATGAAAAGGGGAGTCGGCTTCGCCGCCGCTTTTATTCTACCTTTGAGACTCCTCTTCCTTTTCCATTCTGACTCCTGACTCCTGACTCCTGACTTCTACTCGTAACGCAGCGCGATCATCGGATCAACCTTCGTCGCCCGCCGTGCCGGGATGTAACAGGCGGCGAGCGCCACCAGCGCCAGCAAGAGAATAACCGCCGCGTAGGTCAGCGGATCGGTGGCGCTGATGCGAAACAGCAGGCTCGCCAGCAGCCGCGTCAGCACGAATGCCCCGATCAGGCCGAAGGTGATGCCGGCGACGATCAGCGTCATGCCCTGGCCGACGATCATCCGCAGCACCTTGCCGGGACTTGCGCCGAGCGCCATGCGGATGCCGATCTCTTGCGTGCGCTGTGCCACCGAGTAGCTCATCACGCCATAGATGCCGACCGCGGCGAGCACCAGCGCCAGCGCCGCGAAGCTGCCGAGCAGCAAGGTGTAGAGACGCGGCTCGCCGAGCGCCGTGTTTAACACGGTCTCGGCCATGTCTGGGCGGCGCGCCGGCTGCGTTTTGTCTACGGCCCAGATGGCGCTTTGCACAGACTTGCGCGTCGCTTCCGTATCACCCGCCGAGCGCACCAGCAATGAAGCCGACAGCCACGGCTGTTGCAGGTAACAGACGAAGACCTGCGGCGTGACCTTGCCCGGCTCGCCCTGATTGAAGTCGCGGACGACGCCGACAATCTCGCGCATCTGCGGCCGTCCGAGGAAGTTGACCGTGATGCGCTGGCCGAGCGGCTCGCTGTCGGCGAAGTATTGCCGACGGAGCGACTCGTTGATGATCGCCACGGCAGGGGCGCGCTGGTCGTCGTGGTCGTTGAACTCGCGGCCCGCCGTCATCTCAGCGCCGATGACGCGGAAATAATTCGGGCTGATGGCGTCGTAGAGTCCTTCCTGCTCGACTGCTTGCGGCTGGCCGACGATGCTAAAGCTGAAAAAGAGAAACGGGAAGACGTTGCCGCTGGTCGCCGCCACCGCTTCGACGCCCGGCGCGGCGGTCGCTTCGTCAAGCACGCGCTTGATGAAGCGCGACCGCGCTGCGTCATCCGGGTAGCGATTGAAAGGCATCGCAAAGCTCAGGTTCATCAGGCCGCGCGGGTTGAAGCCGAGGTCGTTGCGTTGCAGTCTTAGGAAGCTGTTAATCAGCAGCCCGGCGCCGATCAGCACCACCAGGGCAAGGGCGATCTCTGTAACGACAAATACATTCCGCGTGCGGCGGTGGCGTACGCCCTCCGAGCCGCGCCCGGCTTCCTTCAGCCATTCGTTGACGTCGGGCCGCGACGCCTGCCACGCCGGGATCAGGCCAAGCGCGATGCCGGTCACCAGCGTCGTCGCCAGCGTGAAGGCCAGCACCAGCAGATCGATGCCGACCTTGTCTTGCAGCTTCAGGTTGTTCCAGCTTGCCGGCATCAAGCCCATCAGCGCGTCTACGCCCCACAGCGCCAGCAGCAATCCGGCAGCGCCGCCGATCAGCGCCAGCAACAGGCTCTCGGCCAGCAATTGCTGCATCACGCGCCAGCGGCTCGCGCCCAACGCGAAACGAATCGCCAGCTCTTTACGCCTTGAAGCGGCGCGGGCGAGCAAGAGATTAGCGACGTTGGCGCAGGCGATCAGCAGGATCAATGTCACCGCGCCCATCAGAATCCACAGCGACGCCTGCACGTCACGCACCACCCATTTGCGAAACAGCGTCAACTTTGCGGTGATCTCTTTGTCGTTGTCGGGGTATTGCGCTTCGAGTCGGCCGGCGATGGTCTGCAACTCGGTCTGCGCCGCCGAAAGCGTCTGCCCAGGCTTGAGCATGCCCATCACGCCGAAGTAGCGGTTGCTGCGGTTGTGCATCTCGCCGGAATCTTTTGACAGCGGAATCCACACCTGCGCGAAGCCGGGATACTTAAAGTCGGGCGGCATCACGCCGATGACCGTCGTGCCGGTGTCGCCAAGCGTCGTGCCGATGACGTTCGGGTCGCCGCCGAAACGTTCCTGCCACAGACGGTAACTGAGGATGATGGTGTCGTCGGCCTTGACGAAGCCATCTTCGGGGCGAAAGGTGCGGCCCAGCAGCGGGCGGGCGTGCAGCGCGTCGAAGAAGTTGGTCGAGACGCGCGCGCCGGGGAACGATTCGGGGTTTTCAACACCGGTCAGGCTGAAGCCGCCGCCCGACATGGCGACCAGTTGCTCGAAGCTTTCGCTCTGCTCCTGGAAGTCCCAGAAGTCCGCGGGCGAAACGCCGCCGAGCGGCTGCGCGCCGGCCTTTTGGTTGGCCGATTCGACAAGCACGAGGCGCTCGGAATCGATGTAAGGCAGTGGGCGCAGCAACAGCGCGTTGACGACTGAAAAGATGGCGGTATTCGCCCCGATGCCTAAGGCCAGAGCCAGAATAGCAACCGCCGTGTAGGTGGGACTTTTCAGCAACATGCGTGTGGCATAGCGCAGGTCTTGCCAGAGCGTGGCCATGGTCTTGTCTCCTCAGTGCAGAGCTGGAAGAAGAAATAATCCCGCCTCGATGTTCAATCGGTGTGCCGCAGATGGCGTGGCAATAAACGCTGAAGGGCTAAGACTTGCAGGCGGACTGCGGAAAGCGCGCGGCGGGCGCTTGTCCGATTGCGGGATTGCGCTTCCCAAAAGCGGGCGGGGAGAGAGCAGGAGGCAGGAGGCAGGAAGCAGGAGGCAGGAAGCAGGAGGCAGGAGAGAGTCCCGTAGGGACGCGATGTTAATAGTTACAGGCATAAAAAAGAAACAAGCTCCGTAGGGGCGGAATGTTGACATTGCGCTCCTACGGAGCTTGATGAATACACCGACCCGGTGACTATAAACATCACGCTCCTAACGGAGCTGTCTTTTCAGACACGCTCTATAAACATCACGCTCCTACGGAGCTTGGCGACGCACTGCCTCCTGCCTCCTGCCTCCTGCCTCCTGCTTACTTCTGCTCCAGGCGGATCGAGCCATCGCCGGTTCTCAACGAGAGCAATTTGCCGCCGCCGTTGATGCGTCCGTGCAGCTCGCGTGTTCCCGTGCGGCCCATGACCGTGACCGGCATCGCCAGATCAATGTGCCCGTCGCTGGTGTGTAATTCGACATCGGCAGCCATTGTCGCTGGCACGCGCACCGTCAAATCACCATCGCCGCTGCTCAACCGCCAGTTGGCGTCCAGCTTCGAGCCGTCGAGCGCTTCGGCGTTGATGCCGCCGTCGCCGGTCTTCACATCGAGCAGGTCAAAGCGCCCATTGACGTGGATGCGCCCGTCGCCGGTTTCAGCGCGCAACGAGCCGTCTATGCCGCTCACATCGATTCGCCCGTCGCCGGTGTGCAGGGTCAGGTCGCCACGAACGTCGCGCATATCGATGTTGCCATCGCCGGTCTCGGCGCGCAGTGTTCCGTCCAGGTTCGATAGGTTGAGGTTGCCGTCGCCGCTGCGCAAGACGATTGACCCGCGCACGCCCTGCGCATCCACGTTGCCATCGCCTGTGTGCAGGTCGAGGCTGGCCTCGCGCGGCACCTTGATCTCGATATCGACGCGCCTGTGGCCCAGGTCGATGTGAAACATATGGCGTGGGAAGCGCACCTCGATCTCGACCTGATCGCCGGTCTGGTGGTCGCTGATCGTGATGCCGTCGCCGCCGATCTTCCAGCCTTCGGTCGTAATGCGGGCGGCGACCGTGCGGCCTTCGCCGACCGTCACATGAATGTTCGCGTCGCCGGTTTCGACGTGGACTTTCGGCGTGCCTTGTACCTGATAGCTTCTCGACCATTCATCGGTTGAAGCGGATGGCGAGAAGCCGAAAAAGAGCATGCAGATCGTTAAAAGCATAATTATCTCCTTGAATTGCGGATTGCGGATTGCGGATTCTGGAACCGCGGATTCTCTTCAGAACTTGAGCCTGCGAGGGTTCAAATGAAACTCAGGAACAAGCTCGATAATCCGCAATCCGCAATCCGCAATCCGCATTCGAATCATTCGTATCTGAGCGCGATCATCGGGTCAACGCGGGCGGCGCGGCGTGCCGGAACGAAGCAGGCCAGCAAGCCGACCGCCGTAAGCCCCACCCCGACCACCACGAAGGTCAGCGGGTCAGTGGTGCTGACTTCAAACAGCAGGCTGGCCATCACCCGCGTCAGGAAGAAGGCGCCGCCCAGGCCCACCGCCAGGCCGATCACCGTCATCCTCAAGCCCTGGCCCAGCACCATCCCCAGCACGTTGCGCGTCGTCGCCCCGAGCGCCACGCGCAAGCCGATCTCTTGCGTGCGCTGCGTCACCGCGTAGGCCATGACGCCGTAGATGCCGATGGCCGCCAGCGCGATGGCGATCAGCGAAAACGCCCCGAGCAGCAGCGACAGGAAACGCGGCTTGACCAGCGAATCGCCGACGATATCGCCCATGGTCTTCATGCTGTAGATCGGAATGCTCGGGTCCATCTCGGCGACCGCCGAGCGGATGCCCGACATGGTCGCGCCCGGCGTGCCATCTGTGCGCACGACGAAGCTCTTGACGCTGTTGATTCCGAACTCGACCGTCTGGTGTTCGAGGATGTAAAGCTCTGTGCCCGCCGGCTTGTCCGTGCCCAGATTCTTGGTGTCTTCGACGATGCCGACGATGGTGAACCACGTCGGCTCGGCAGCGACCTGGGGGTTGAGACGCCGTCCGATGGGGCTCTCACCGGGCCAGAAGCGCCGCGCCAGCGCCTGGTTGATAACCACGACCTTCTGCGCCTTGTCGCCCATGTCCATCGGCTCGAAGGTGCGGCCCTCGATGGTGCGAATCCCCATCGCCTTAAAGTAATCCTTGCCGATGATGTTCCAGAAGTCGACGTTCTGCGCCGGGCCGTCCGGCGTCGGCTGGAAGCCTTCGATCTGTGTGTCGTTGGCGTCTATGGGGCGGACGGGCGGCAACTCGCCGGCGATGGCCGCGGCCTGGACGCCCGGCAGCGCTGTCAGCTTGGTTTCGAGCGTCTCGCCGAACTTCAGCAGGTCGGGGTTCTGGTAGCGGCTTCGCGGCAGCGCCAGGTTGAAGGCGATGACGCCGCGCGGCTCGAACCCCATGTCAACCTGACGCAGCTTCCAGAAGGCCCGCACCATCAGCCCCGAGCCGATCATCGGCACGACGGCCAGGGCAATCTCGGCGATCACCAGCGCCTTGCGCAAACGCTGGCCGCCGCTGCCTGAGCCCTTGCCCGAGCCGTGCAGCCAGGTCGCCAGGTCGCGCTCGCGCATCTGCACCAGCGGCGCCATGGCAAAAACCAGCACCGACAGCACCGATAGCCCCAGCGTGAAAGCCAGCACCGGCAGGTTGATGCTGATCTCGCTAGTGCGCGGCACGCTGTCGGGCGCCGCAGCGATCACCAGGCTGAGTCCGAGCTTGCCGAGGATCAAGCCGGCCCCTGCGCCGAGCACGACGAGGATCAGCCCTTCGGCGAGGAACTGGCGCAGCAGGCGCGTGCGGCCAGCGCCCATCGCCAGGCGGATGGCGAACTCGCGGCGTCGCGCCTCGGCCCGCGCCAGCAACAGGTTGGCGACGTTGACGCAGGCGATCAACAAGACGAACGCCACCGCGCCCAACAGCATCAAGACGGCGGGCCGCGCCGCGCCGACGACGTCTTCGTGCAGCGGGAACATCAGCACCGGGTGGTTCTCGGCATTCATCAGGTGGCGGGCGCGGTTCTCTTGCCGCCAGCCGGCCATCAGCGAGCTCAACTCGGAGCGCGCCTGGTCGAGCGTGGCGTCGGGCTTGAGCCGGCCAATGACGTTCAAGAAGTGGCCGGCGCGGTTGCCGGGGGTGGTCGGGTCGAACTGGAACGACACCCAGACCTGCGCCGGGTCGTTGCTGCCGGCAGGGAAGTTGAAGCTGCGCGGCATGACGCCGATGACCGTGTACGGCTGGGCGTTGATCTGAATCTCTTTACCGATAATGTCGGGGTCTGCGCCGAAAGCGCTGCGCCACAGGCCGTCGGCGATCAACGCGGCGCGCGGCCCGCCCCTGCGGTCCTCTTCTTCGGTGAAGTTGCGGCCCATGGCCGGCTGCACGCCGAGCACGTCAATCAGCCCGCGCGTGATCGAGGCCGAGGTGACGCGGATCGGCTCGCTGGCGCTGGCGACGTTGACGCCGCCGCTCGACCAGGCACCGAGGCTCTCCCACGACTGCGCTTCGTTGCGGATGTCGGTGAACTCGGGCACAGACATCCAGAACTTCCGCAGCCCCATGGTCGGGAACTCTGTGTAGACGCGCACCAGCTTGTCCGGCTCGCGGTACGGCAGCGGCTGCAACAGCACGGCGTTGACGACGGAGAAGATCGCCGTGTTGGCGCCGATCCCCAACGCCAGCGTAATGATCGCCACCGCGGCGAAGCCCGGCTTGTTCATCAGCATGCGCATTCCATAGCGCAGGTCTTTCCATAAGTTATCCATGACGTGATCTAGCCTCCTTATTTCCTGACTGGTGGGTCGAACTGAGCGTCGTCCAACGGAAGGTTGTGTTTGACCTCGGTGTACCGGCGTGCCGTGCCATAGTGGTTGTCGTCCAGATAGGAGAAGACGACGTTGAACGGCAGCCTGACGCCGCCGACTTCGCGGTAATCCTCGTAGTCGGTCTGCTCGGGGTCCTGGCCGAACGGGGCCGGGGTCAGCACGAGCCGTCGCCGCAGCAGGCCGGTCCGGGCGTCGAAGAAAAACTTCTCGCCGTGCCCGTCGGCGGCCACCGCCTCGACTACGTAGGTGTCGCGCCCGTCGATGCTCTGCTTGCCGGTCACGGCCACACTGGCGAATTGCTCCCGCAGCCGCAAGCCGCTGAACAGATCGGCCAGGCGGCGCACGCGGGCCAACTCCTGGGCGTTCAGCTCGCGCTGCCCCTCGGGCGTCTTGATCCAGCCGGTGGTGCCGTTGAAGCCCTGGTAGATCACGCCGTTCGGCGACGTGATTACCGCGAGATACTTGTCCGGGGCCTTCTGATAAAGCTCCATCGCCCAGGGCTCGGCGCGCGGAATCGACGCCGCGCTCGGCGTGCCGACGTTCACGAGCTTCGGCCTCATCCAGGTGATCTTGCTGACCCGCGTCTGGATGCTCTCAACCGCCGCCTTGCCGGCAAGGGCCTGGCGGTATTTGCCGAGCAGCGCCTCCACGGTCGGCAGCGGCGAAGGCCGTGCGGGACCGGGGTCGGCCCGCGTGGTGTTGGCGAATGCCCCCTGGCTGATGTCTGGCACCGCCACCGGCGTCGTCTGCCCCCTGTGGCAAGAATTACATGTGACGACAGCCCGGCCATCGAAGTTGGCCCGGTTGATCTCGCGGACCATCTGAATCATGCGCCGCGCCGTCTGCTTGGCGGGCTTGTCGTCCATCCAGTACTTGCCGTTCTCGGCGATGTGGCAGTAATCGCAGCGGACGCCGAGCGACGCCCGCATGAATTGCATGACGGTCATGAGCTGCGAAGCGGGCAGCCCCTTGAACACCTGGATGTTCTTGCTCATCTGCTCGGCTGGCTTGTCGGCCTGGGCGCCGGCGCGCCCGCTTGCCCAGCCCATGAGCAGGGCGACGGTCACGAGGCCCAGCGCCAGGCGGGCGCGGCGATGCGTTGTCGTGTCGCTCATCATAACGAGCCTCCTAGAAAGCGCGCTACTCATACCTGAGTGCGATCATCGGGTCTACGCGAGTGGCGCGGCGTGCGGGCACGAAACAGGCCGCCAGAGCCACTCCTGTCAGGATCAGTGAAATCAGCGCGAAGGTCAATGGGTCGGTGGCGCTGACGCCGAACAACAGGCTGGCCATCACGCGTGTCGCCGCAAATGCTCCCGCCAGACCGATGCCGACGCCGACGCCCGCCATCGCCAACCGCATGCCTTCCATGACCACCATCCGAAATACATCCCGCGGCTTTGCGCCGAGCGCCATGCGGATGCCTAGCTCGTGCGTGCGCTGCGTCACCGAATAGCTCATCACGCCGTAGATGCCCACCGACGCGAGGATCAGCGCCAGCACGGCGAAGGCCGCCAGCAGCGCGGCGTTGAAGCGTTGCTGCGACACCGAATCGCTCAAGAAATCGGTCATGGTCCGCAGGCTGGTGATGGGCTGATCTTTATCCACCGCCCAGACGGCTTCGCGCATTGCCGGGAAGAGGCCCGCCGCGTCAGTCGTCGAGCGCGCGACGATGACCATCCTCCCCCAGAGTTTCTGTTGGTAAGGGAAGTAGAGCTGCGGTCGAATGTCGGCGTCGAGCCCCGTGTGCTTGATGTCTTTGACGACGCCGACAATCGTTGCCCACGGCGCTTCGTCTTCGAGCGCGCCGGCTTTCAATCGCTTGCCGACGGCGGGCTGGTCGCCGAAGTAACGCCGCGCCAGGGTCTCGCCGATGATGACCACCTGCGGCGCGGTTTCGTTGTCGTATTCGGTGAAAGCGCGGCCCGCAACCAGGGGAATCTCCAGCGTCTTTAAGTAGTCTGCATCAATGAAGCGATAGTCGGCGAGCGGCGTGTCGTTCAAGGTCTTTGGCGGCGGCGCGCCTTCGACGGTGAATTGGTCAATCTCTTCAGCGCCGCCCAGCGGCAGCTCCGACACCGCGCCCGCCGCGACGACGCCGGGAATCGCCCTGACCTTCTCAAGCACCTGCTTGAAGAAGCGCACCTGCCTGGCGGTTGCGTCGTATTGTGATGACGAGGCCGAGAGGTTCATCGCCGCAACGTTGCGCGGATTGAATCCGGGGTCGGTGCTCATCAGGTGCGCGAAGCTGCGAATCAGCAAGCCCGCGCCGATCAGCAGGACGAGTGACAGCGCCACCTCTGAGACGACCAGCAGGCTGCGGACGCGGTTGCGGCTGCCGGTCGAGCCGCGCGCCCCTTCTTTCAAGGTCTCGTTCAGATTGAAGCGCGAGACCTGAAACGCCGGCGCCAGCCCGAACAGCACACCGGTAATCAAGGCGACAGTGAAGGTAAACGCGAGTGCCGCGCCGTCGAGCCGAATCTCATATTTGCGCGGGATGCCGGCGGGGCTGACCGCCAGCAACAGGTCAATGCCCCAGACCGCCAGCAGCACGGCGATGCCGCCGCCGACGATGGCCAGCAGCACGCTCTCGGTCAACAATTGGCGGACGAGGCGGGCACGGCTGGCGCCCAATGCCGTGCGCACGGCCATCTCTTTCTGCCTTGATGCGGCGCGGGCGAGCAAGAGGTTGGCGACGTTGGCGCAGGCGATCAAGAGGACGAGGCCGACCGCGCCGAGCAGGATCAACAGCGCGAGGCGCAGGCCGCCGACGAGCTGTTCCTTCAGCGGCATGAGGCGCGACCCCCAGCCCTGCGATTCGGGGAACTGCTGAAGGTTGCGACTGGTGATGGCGTCTAACTCTGATTGCGCTTGCTCGGGACCGACGCCGGCCTTCAACCGCGCGATCACTGCTTTGTTATGGCTGCCGCGATTCGCCAGCTGTTTGTCGCTCATCCCGGCGGGCGTCCACAGCTCGGTTTGCGGCGGCAATTGAAAGAGCGACGGCAAATCGGTGGCGCGGGGGAACTGAAAACCTTGCGGCATCACACCGAGGATCGTGTAATTGCTGCCGTCGAGCTGCATCGTCCTACCGCAGATTTCCTTGTCACCGCCGAAACGGCTC
This sequence comes from Blastocatellia bacterium, assembly GCA_035275065.1. Taxonomy (NCBI): domain Bacteria; kingdom Pseudomonadati; phylum Acidobacteriota; class Blastocatellia; species Blastocatellia bacterium. The sequence continues at coordinate 200,967 of DATENM010000014.1, read as the reverse complement.
TGCCATAGCGCGTAGCTGATGACCGCGACTTTATTAGCGCCGGGGCGGTCTTCGTCTTCGGTGTAGGCGCGGCCCAGCATCGGCGACACGCCCATCACGTCGAAGAAGCTGGCCGACGTCGAAACGCCGCCAATGCGCTCGGGCTGGCCCGCGCCGGTGAAGGCATAGCGCTGCGAATCGAGCACCGAGACGGCTTCAAACGACTGCGCTTGATTGTGCCAGTCGGCGAAGGCGGCGTTCGAGACCGGCAGCAGGTCGAAGCCGATCTGCACTTCGGAGTTGGTCTCCCAGATCATCACCAGGCGCTCAGGGTTTTGGTAAGGCAGGCTACGAAACAGCAGCGCGTTGACGACCGAGAAGATGGCCGTATTGGCGCCGATCCCCAACGCCAGCGCGACGATGGCGACGAAGGTCACCGTGCGTCCCTTCAGCAGCACGCGCACACCGTAGCGAATGTCTTGCAGCAGTGTTTGCATAAATCCTCCAGGGAGTCAGGAGTCAGAATGGAAAGGGAAGTCGGCTATCGCCGCCGCTTTTATTCTGACTTCTGACTCCTGGCTCCTGACTTCTATTCGTAGCGCAGCGCCACCATCGGGTCTACCTTCAAGGCGCGGCGAGCCGGCACCAGGCAGGCGACCAGCGCCACGGCGGTCAACGATACGGAAAAGACGGTGAAGGTCATCAGGTCGGTGGCGCTGACGCCGAATAGCAAGCTCGCCATGATGCGCGTCACCAGGAAGGCGATGCTCAATCCGAGCGCCACGCCGATCAATGCCAGCCGCATCCCGTGCCCGACGACCAGCCGCAGCACGTTGCGCGGACTCGCGCCCAGGGCCATGCGGATGCCGATCTCGTGCGTGCGTTGCGTCACCGAATACGACATCACGCCATAAATACCGACCACCGCCAACAACATCGCCACCGCCGCAAAGACGCCCAGCAACAACATCGCGAAACGCTGCTGCGCGATGGACGAGCGCACCAGTTCGGTGAGCGGCTTGATGCTTGAGACCGGCTGGTCTTTGTCAATGCTCAATACTTCACCGCGAATGGCATTGCTCAACGCGGTCGGGTCGCCGGCGGCGCGGACGACCAGCGACATTGATGAGAACGGCTGTTGCGCGAACGGCTCGTAGGTTTCAAGCGGCGTCTTCTGATCCAACCCATTCTGCTTGACGTCGCCGACGACGCCGACGACTTCACGATAAAGCTTCTCGCCCATCGTCACATGGATGCGCTTGCCGAGCGGGTCTTCGTCGGGGAAGAGTCGTCGCGCCATCTCCTCGTTGATGATGATGACGCGCGTCGCGTTCTTGCGGTCGCGGTCGTCGAACAGTCGCCCACGGCGCAGCGGGATGCCCATCGCTTTAAAGTAACCTGGCGTCACCGAGTAGTAGTTCGTGCTCTGATCCTGATCGGCGGGCAGCGGCGGGCGGCCTTCGATCTCGAAGCCGAGCAGGAAGTCGTTGTCGAGCGGCAGGACGACCGCCGCGCCGGCGGCCTCGACGCCGGGCAACTGCGAAACTTTTTCGAGCAGCTGATTATAGAAAGCGGCCTGCTGATCCGGCTCGTTGTATTTCTTGCCCGGCAGCGCGATCTTCACCATCAAGGCGTTGTCGGGATTGAAACCGGGGTCGACATTCTGCAAGCGCAGAAAGCTCTTGATCAGTAAGCCCGCGCCGACCAGCAGCACCAGCGCCGTCGCGACTTCAAGGATGACCAGCAGGCTGCGAATCAAGTGGCGGTGACCGCCTTCGGTTGAGCCGCGCCCGGCGTCTTTCAACGTCTCGTTGAGGTTCGGCTTTGACGCTTGCAACGCCGGCACCACTCCGAAGATCAAGCCGGTCAGCAGCGTGATGCCGCCGGTGAAGGCGAGCACCCAGCCGTCGAGCGCCGCGTCGCGCACGCGCGGCAGGTCTTCGGGCGCAAGCGACAGCAGCAGGTCTTTGCCCCAGACGGCGAGCACCATGCCGATCACGCCGCCGATCACGGCGAGCAGCACGCTTTCGGTCAGCAACTGGCGGACGATGCGCCAGCGGCTCGCGCCAAGCGCTGTGCGCACGGCGATCTCTTTCTGCCGCGAGGTGGCGCGCGCCATCAGCAAGTTGGCGACGTTGGCGCAGGCGATCAACAGGACGAAGCCGACCGCGCCCAACAATACATAGAGCGCCAGCTTGATGCTGCGGACGGTGTAGTCGAGCATCGGCTCAACCCTGACGCTCCAACCCGTGAGCGGGCCGGGAAATTGTTCGGACAGCCGTGCGGCGATGGCGACCATCTCGGTGCGCGCCTGCTCGACCGTGACACCCGGCTTGAGCCGCCCGACGACGCCGATATAATGCGCGCCGTGCTGCTGCGCTTGATCGGCGGTGAACCCCACAGGCGTCCACAACTCAGTCGTCTGACCACCATAGCGAAAGTCCGGCGGCATCACGCCGATGATGGTGTAGCTCAATCCATTGAGCGTGATGGCCTGGCCCAGGACATTCGGGTCGCCGCCGAAGCGCCGCTGCCATAAGCCATGACTGATGATCACGACCTGGTTGTGTCCGGGCTGGTCTTCTTCGGCGAGAAAGTCACGACCGAGCGCCGGCTTGGCGCCGAGCATAGCGAAGAAACCGTCGCTGACGCGCTGCCCTTGCAGCCGCTCAGGCTCGCCCGCGCCGATCAGGTTGAAGGCGCTACTGTTGATTGCCACCAGGCGCTCGAAGACGGTGTTCTGTTTCTGCCATTCGAGAAAGTTGCCGGGCGCGACAGAGAATTCGGGGAACTGCGGCAACTTGGTCTCGCGGATCATCATCAAGCGATCCGGCTCCGCATAGGGCAGCGGACGGAGCAACACGGCGTTGACGACCGAGAAGATCGCCGCGTTGGCGCCGATACCTAAAGCCAGGGCGACGACCGCGACGGCGGTGAAGGTCGGGTTGCGCATCAGCATGCGCGCCCCGTAGCGAATGTCTTGCAGCAGTGTTTGCATAAATCCTCCAGGGAGCCAGGAGTCAGGAGTCAGGAGTCGGAATGGAAAGGGAAGTCGGCGGCAGCGAGTACGCTTGTCCGCCGCCGCTTTTATTCTGACTTCTGACTCCTGACTCCTGACTTCTATTCGTAGCGCAGCGCCACCATCGGGTCTACCTTCGTGGCGCGGCGAGCCGGCACGAAACAGGCTGCCAGAGCCACTCCTGCCAGCAGCAAGGCGATGGCGATAAAGGTCGCGGGGTCTGTGGCGCTCACTTCGTAGAGCAGGCTCGCCAGCAATCGCGTCAGGCCATAGGCGGCCCCCAGGCCGAGGGCGACGCCCGCAATCGCCAGCTTCATACCCTGTCCGACGACCAGTCTCAGCACGTCGCGGCGGCTGGCGCCGAGCGCCATGCGAATGCCGACCTCGCGTGTCCGCTGCGCGACCACATAACTCATCACGCCGTAGATGCCGATCACCGAAAGCAGCAGCGCGATGGCCGCAAAGACACCGAGCAAGAGGGTGCGGAAGCGCGGCTGCGCGACCGATTCCGAGAGCCATTGCGCCATCGGCTTGATCGCCGCAATCGGTTGCTGCGCATCGAGCGCGCCGACCTCTTTGCGCACGGCGGCGGCAAGGTTTGCCGGATCATTCGCCGAGCGGATGACCAGATTCGTCCACGGGATCGAAAGCGACGGCACGTACAACGCCGGGTAGGTGTCTTGCGCCAGCGCCCGATGGCGCACGTCGCCGACGATGCCGACGATTTCAAATCGCAGCTGCTTGTTGAAGTCAAACGCTAGATACTTGCCTAGCGGTTCTTCATCGGGGAAGTACTGCTGCGCCAGCCGCTCACTGATGATCGCCACGCCCGCGCCCTGACGCGCTTCTTGCTCGGTGAACTGTCGCCCCTTGAGCAGCGGGATGCGCAAGGCCCGGAAGTAGTCGTGATTGACGCGGCGGAAATCGGCGTTGGGCCTCTGGTCGGGAGCTTCGAGGGTGCGCCCTTCGATAGCGAACGGCGCGTCATTGGGCTGGCCGGTCAAAGGCAGCTCTGACACCATGCCGACCGCTTCGACGCCGGCCAGCCCCGCGACGCGCTGTTGTAGCTGGTCATAGAAATCTGCCACCTGCTCGGCGGACTTGCTGCGCGGCAGGTCGAGGCGCATCGTCAAGACGTGCTCCGCTTCAAAGCCGGGGCCGACCTGTTGCAGCTTGACGAAGCTCTTAATCAGCAAGCCGGCGCCGATCAGCAGCACTACCGCCAGGGCGCTTTCGGCAATCACCAGCAGGCTGCGCAATCGGTGGCGCGCGCCGCTGACGCTGCGGCTGCCCTCTTTGAGCGTGTCGTGCAGGTCAGGCCGCGAGGCCCCCAACGCAGGCACCAACCCGAAGAGGGTGCCGGTGATCAGTGAAACGGCCAGCGTGAAGACGAGCACGGTCGCGTTAACGCCGATCTCGGCGGCCCGCGGGATGCTCGCGTCGCTGAAGCTGAGCAGAATGTCAACGCCCCACCACGCCAGCAAGATGCCAAGCACGCCGCCGGCGAACGCAAGTACGAGACTCTCAGTCAGCATCTGCCGGACGATGCGCCAGCGACTCGCGCCCATAGCCAGGCGGATGGCAATCTCTCTCTGGCGCGACGAGGCGCGCGCCAGCAGCAGGTTCGCCACGTTGCTACAAGCGATCAGCAGCACGAAGGCGACCGCGCCGAGCAGCACCCAGAGCGTCGGACGAATGTCGCCAACGATGCGCTCTTGAAGCGGCACCAGCAACATCGACCACTTGGTATTGGTCTCCGGGTATTGCGCTTCTAATTGACCGGCGATGGTGTCTATCTCGGCCTGCGCCTGCTGCACGGTGACGCCCGCCTTGAGCCGCCCGAGGGGACGCAAGAAGTGCGCGCGTCGCTGCTTCATTTCGGGAGCCGCATCGAAGCTCATAGGCCGCCACAGGTCGGCGTCGTATGGGAAGCGTATCTTCGGCGGCATAACGCCGATGACCGTGAGGCTCTGGCCGTCGAGGGTGAGGGTACGATCAATGATCGCCGGGTCGGCGCCGAAACGCCTTTGCCACAAGCCGTGGCTGAGAATGATGACGCGGTCGTGGCCCGCCTGTTCTTCTTCGCTGATGAAGGCCCGCCCCAGCATCGGGTTGACGCCGAGCGCGGCGAAATAATTCGTCGTCACCACCGCGCCGCTCAGGCGTTCGGGCTCGCCGCTGCCCGTCAGGTTGAATGAAATGGGAATCGAAATCGAGGCGGCGAATTCGTCGAAGCTCTGATTGCGGGCGCGGTAATCGAGGAAGTCGAGCGGCGAGACGCTGGCACGGCTGACGCGGTCGCGCACCGCGCCCCACATCCAGACCACGCGGTCGGGCTCGTTAAACGGCAGCGGACGCAACAGCACCGCGTAGATCACCGTGAAGATCGCCGTGTTCGCGCCGATGCCAAGCGCCAGTGTAATGATCGCCACCAGCGTAAAGCCCGGCTTCTTGCGCAGCATGCGCGCCCCATATCGCAGGTCTTGCAGCATCGTTTGCATTCGTCACCTCTCTCGATTGCGGATTGCGGATTGCGGATTCTGGAACCCGGATTTCTTCAGAGCTTAACGGCGCAAATATCAAATGAAACTCAGGAACAAGTTCGCCAATCCGCAATCCGCAATTGGATCATTCGTATCGCAGCGCCACCATTGGGTCAACGCGGGTAGCACGGCGCGCAGGGATGTAACAGGCGGCGAATGCCACCAGCCCCAGCAACACGGCAACTGCCGCGAAAGTCAGCGGGTCGGCGGCGCGCACGCCGTATAACATGCTGGTCAGGCTCTGCAAGTATTTCGTCAGCACGTAAGCGCTGACGATGCCGAGCGCGATGCCCGCGAGCGTCAACCCCATGCCTTGCCGCAGGATCATCTTCAGCACGTCGCTCGAAGTCGCGCCCAGTGCCATGCGGATACCGATCTCGTGCCGGCGCTGTGCCACGCCATACGCCATCACGCCATACAACCCGATGGCCGCGAGCTGTTGCGCCAGCAGCCCGAAGATCGTCAGCAGCTTCGCAAACAGCCGCTCCTGCGCCAGCGTCTGCTCGGACTGTTCAACCTGCGTCTTGACGTCATGGATCGGCAGGTTGCCATCCACCTCGCTCACGGCCTGGCGAATGGCGGCGACCGTGGCCGTCGGCTCGCCGACGGTGCGCACCTCGAAGGTGGCGCTGCTGAGGGTGCGCAGCTCCTGTTGCCAGGAGACGTAGATCGTCGGCGGAATGTCATCGCGCTGGCGGGCGTATTTGGCATCGCGGGCGAGGCCGATGATCTCGATCTCCGCGGGCTTGCGCGGGTCGAAGCCGAAGCGTTTGCCGATGGGACTTTCGTCCGGGAAGCAAAGGTTCGCGAAAGTCTGATTGACGATGGCGACCCGTGGCGCCGTGGTGTCGTCATGCGCCGTGAAGCTGCGACCGGCGAGCAAGGGGATCTGCATGGCTTCGAGAAAGTTTTCGCGCACGGTATGCACGTAGATGTTGTCAGTCGGGCTGCGCTCGCCCTCCGCAGGCGGCGCGACGCCCGGCAGCGTTACCGAGCGGCTGCTCATGCTTTGCGACAGCAGCGGCACGCGCGAGAAGGTCGCGATGCGCACGCCGGGCACCGCTTCGATATGCTCGGACAAGTCTTTGTAGAGCGTCGTCAGGCGCTCGGCTTTGTAGCCGATCAGGCCGGGATCAATGCGGAAGAGCAAGAGGTTCTGTTGATTGAATCCGGCTTCGACCTTTTGCAGGTTGAGCAGAGTGCGCAGCAGCAGGCCGGCGCCGATCAACAACAACAGCGATACGGCTACCTGTGCGACGATCAAAGATTTGCTTAGCCACGAACGCGACGCGGCGCTCGAACCCCTGCCGCTGTCTTTGAGCGCCGGCGTCAGGTCAACCCGCGTCGAGCGCCAGGCCGGCGCGATGCCGAAGAGCAGCCCGGTCAGCAACGACAACAGGAACGTGAAGCCGAGCACGCGCAGGTCGAGCGCCGGGTTGAGAGCATTCATCCCTCTGCCCCAATCGCTCACGGCCAGCAAGCCGTCCTTGATCCACATGGCCAGCAAGACGCCGAGCGCCCCGGCGATCACCGCCAGCAGGACGCTTTCAGTCAGCAGTTGACGGACGAGTCGCCCGCGCCCCGCGCCCATCGCCAACCGCACGGCGATCTCTTTCTGCCTTGACGTGGCGCGGGCAAGCAGCAGATTGGCGACGTTGGCGCAGGCGACCAGCAACACCAGGCCGACAACGCCCAAAAGTAAGTAAAGCGACTTGGCGTAGAACTGCCGCAGGTTCATCTCGCCCTGGCTGCCGGAGACCACCGCGAGGCGCGGATAATCTTCCGGGGCCAGCGGCTTGGCCGCCGGCCGCCCCTCGGCCACCCGCTGCGCTTGATATGCCTGGCGATGCTCAAGCACCGATTGTGTAAAGGCTGTCTCCAGGTCGGCGCGCGCCTGCTCGAAGGTCGCGCCGGGTTTCAGCCGCCCCATCAAGCGCAGCCACCACACCTGATTCTTCATGTTCGAACGCTCAGGGGTGATCTGGGCTTCCCAGGCAAGCGGAATGGTGACGTCCAGGGAATAGCCGACCTGCGCTGTCCCATCGAAGCCTGCCGGGGTAACGCCGACGATGGTGAAAGCGATGTTGTTGAGGTCGATCTGGCGGTCGATGACCGCCGGGTCGCCGCTGAAGCGCCGCTGCCAGTAGCGATAGCTGATGACCGCCACGGGGCTGGCGCCGGCGCGGTCGTCTTCGTCGCTGATCGTGCGACCGATGAGCGGCGGCACGCCGAGCCCTTCAAAGTAATTGCCTGACACCACCTGGCCATAGGCGACCTCGGCCTGTCCGTCGGCGTTCACATTGAAGCTCATATCCGAGAAGGCGAAGACTTCGGACAAGGCGCTCTCCTGCTCGCGCAAATGCTGATAGGTTTGAAAAGGGAAAGAGGTGCCGACGGTCAGACCCGTATCCGGGTCGCGCTGGTTGCTGCCGCTGTAACTGCCGGGGCTGAAATTCTTCCCCCACTGCGCCTGAAGGAGCGCCAGCCGCTCAGGCTCTTTGACCGGCAGTTTCTTCAACAGCATCGCGTCAACGACGCTGAACAAGGCCGTGTTCGCGCCGATGCCGAGCGCCAGCGATAGCACGGCGATGGCTGTAAAGCCGGGCGCTTTGCGAATCATTCGCAGCCCGTAACGCAGGTCTTGCAGCATAAACCCTCCAGGGAGTCAGAAGTCAGAATGAATAAGGAAGTCGCTGCGCCTCCTCTTTGATTCTGACTCCTGACTCCTGACTCCTGACTCCTATTCGTAGCGCAGCGCGATCATCGGGTCTACGCGAGTGGCGCGGCGGGCCGGGATGAAACAGGCTGCCAGAGCCACTCCTACGATGATCACCGCGATGGCCGCAAAGGTCAGCGGGTCTTTAGCGCCGATGCCGAACAGCAAGCTAGCCATCACCCGTGTTGCCACGAACGCGATCCCCAGGCCGATGGCGACGCCCGCCCCGGCCAGTATCATGCCTTGACCGACGACCAGCCGCAGCACGTCCCTGGGCCGCGCGCCGAGCGCCATGCGGATGCCGATCTCATGTGTGCGTTGCGCCACAGAGTAGCTCATGACGCCATACAAGCCGATGGCCGTTAGCAGCAGCGCCAGGCCGGCGAAAATCATCAGCAGCAGCGCAATCAGCCGCGGCTGCGCCACCGACGCCGACAGGTAATCTTCCATCGTGCGAATGTTGTAGAGCGGCAGGTCCTTGTCCATGTTGCGGACTTCTTCGCGGACGGCGCTGACGATGCCGCGCGGGTCGCCCGCGGTCTTCACCACCAGGGTCATCGAATCGAACGGTATCTGCGATTCCGGTATGTAGTACTCCGGGGTGAAGTCGCGATTCAAGGCGCGGTGGCGGACGTTGCCGACGACGCCGATGATCTCGCGCCACTGCAACCCCCTGGAATCAACCGATATGCCCGGACGCAGGCGCTTGCCGATGGGGTCTTCGCCGGGAAAGTATTTGTTAACGAACTCCTCATTGACGATGATGACCGGTGTGGCCTTATAGCCGTCACGCTCGTTGAAGTCACGCCCCTGGACCAGCCGTATGCCCATGGCGCGGAAGTAATCGAGGCTGACGGCGCGATAGGCGGACGAGGGGCGCTGGCCTGCGGGCAGGGGCCGCCCTTCGGTTTCAAACGAGATCGACATATTGCTGTTGCTGAGCGGCAGCGGGGTCACGGCGCTGGCCGCTTCGACGCCCGGCAGCGCCGCCAGCCGCGCCTGCAACTGGCGGAAGAATTCCGCCTGCTTCTCCGCGCCGTACTTCACTTCGGGCACGCCGAGCTGAAACGTCATGACGTTGTGCGGGTTGATGCCGGCGTCGACGCCCTGCAAGCGCCACAGGCTTTGAATCAGCAGGCCGGCGGCGACCAGCAGGACGACGGCGATGGCGACTTCGACGGTCACCAGCGCGCCGCGCAGTGACATGCGCCGCCCGCCTTCACTGCTGCCGCGCGCCCCCTCTTTTAACGACTCGTTGAGATCGGTTTTCGACGAATGAATGGCCGGCGCCAGGCCGAACAGCACGCCGGTAATAATCGATATCAGCAACGTGAAGCCGAGCACGCGCGCGTCCAGGCCGATGTGTGTGGTGCGCAGCAGTTGATCGCCGCTGGCGCTGACCAATGCGTCCGTGCCCCACAGCGCGATCAACAATCCGAGCGCGCCGCCGGCCACCGCCAGCACGACGCTTTCGGTGAGCAACTGGCGGATGACGCGCAGCCGACTGGCACCGAGCGCCGCACGTATGGCCATCTCTTTGTGGCGCGTCGTGGCGCGGGCCAGCAACAGGCTCGCGACGTTGGTGCAGGCAATCAGCAGCACGCAGCCGACCGCGCCCATCAAGATCAACAGCGCCGGCCGCACGTCGCCGACCATGTCTTCATGCGTCGGGTTGACCGTCGCGCCAAAGCCGGTGTTGGAGTCCGGGTATTTTTCGCTGAGCCGTGCGGCAATCGTGTCCATCGTAGACCGCGCCTGTTCGAGCGAAACGCCGGGCTTGAGCCGCGCGATCACCTGGAGGAAGTGAGCGCCGCGCTCTTCGGCGATGGTGTCGCCATCGGTCGGCGTCAATTGATTGGCGTAGGTCGTCCACAACTGGACCGGGTCATTCTGCAAAGGGAACTGAAAGCCCGCGGGCATGACGCCGATCACCGTATAGTTTTTGCTGTTGAGCGTCAGGACGGTGCCGACGATGTTGGGGTCGGCATTGAAGCGTTGCTTCCACAGATTGTGGCTGAGAATGACGGTGAGCGGCGCGCCGTTCTTGTCGTCGTCGCGGCTGAAGGTGCGCCCGATGGTGGCCTGCGCGCCGAGCAGCGGAAAGAGGTCAGCCGAGACCACCGCACCCACTAAGCGCGCCGGGTTGTCGTCGCCCGTGAGCGTGACCGAGTCCGAGTCAAAAGCCGCGACTTGTTCAAACACGTCGGCTTGATCGCGCCAGTCGGCGAAGTTCGGATAAGAAGCGGGCATCTGCTTGATACCGCGGTCGGGTCGCGATTCCCAGACGTTGACCAGCCGCTCCGGCTCGTTAAAGGGCAGCGGGCGCAACAACACGGTATTGATGACCGAAAAGATCGCCGTGTTCGCGCCAATCCCTAAGGCCAGCGCGATGACAGCCACCATCGTAAAGCCCGGATGTTTGACGAGCATCCGCACGCCATATCTTAAGTCTTGTGACAATGTTTCCATCAGTATCTCCAGTAGCGGCCAGCGACTAGAGGCTAATGCCCGAAGTCACCATGAGACGACTAGTATCGCAGCTGTTCTTCTGGCTCTAGCCCCCAGTCCCTGGCCTCTCGTTCCCCTTATTCGTATCTCAAAGCAATCATCGGATCAACGCGAGTGGCGCGGCGGGCCGGCACGAAACCGGCTGCCAGAGCCACTCCTGCCAGCAGCAGCGCCGTCGCCGCGAAGGTCAGCGGGTCGGTGGCGCTGACGCCGTAAAGCAAGCTCGCAAGCAAGCGCGTCAAAGCAAACGCGCCGCCGAGCCCGAGCGCGATGCCTGTGAGCGCCAGGCGCAAGCTCTGCCCGGCGATCAGCCGCAAGACGTCGCGGCGCTGCGCGCCGAGCGCCATGCGGACGCCGATCTCATGCGTGCGCTGGGTCACCGCATACGACAGCACGCCGTAGATGCCGATCATCGCCAGCAGCACGGCGACCGCGGCAAAAGCGCCGATCAACAACGCCGGGTAGCGGCGAAAGAAAGTCGAAGGCGCGTCGGCAATCAGCCCGGTCATCGGCTTTTCATTGAAGATGGCTGCGTCGGGTTCGAGGGCGCGGATTTCGTCGCGCGCCGCGCCGATCAAGCTCGCAGGGTCGTTCGACGTGCGTACCACGACGGCGTTATAGGTGCCGCCGTCCTGCGCATAGTTGAAATAGATGACCGGCGTGACGCGGGCATCGAGCGCGGTGACGTTTTCGTCGCCGACGACGCCGACGATCTCACGCGGCTGCCGTTGCGAATCAAAGCCGAAGATGACCTGCTGACCGACGGCGCTCTGCCGCGGAAACACTCGCTCGGCCAGCGTGCGGTTGATGATCAAAGCCGTCGGCGCGTTCTTGTTGTCGTGCTCGGTGAAGAAGCGCCCCTCGACGAGCGGCAGGCCGATCACACTGAAATACTTCTCGCTCACGGTGCGGACGTTGGCTTCCACCATCTCGCCGGGCGGCGGCGCGGGCCGGCCTGCGATATAAAACGACGCGGTGTTGCCGCCGCCGGCGAGCGGCAGGATGTCTGTCGTCGCCGCGCCGCTGACGCCCGGCAGGCGTTCGAGGTTGGCGAGCATCTGCTTGAAGAATACCGGCGGGCGCGTTTCGTCGGCGTACTTGTCTTCGGGTAGACCGACCTGCAAGGTCAGCAGCTTGTCTGTGCGGAAGCCGGGATCGACGTTGAGCAGGCGGAAGAAACTCTTCATCATCAAGCCCGCGCCAATCAGCAGCATCATCGCCAGCGCGACTTCCGAGACGACGAGCAGGTTGCGCATGCGAACACGTATGGCGCCGCTCGGCGTGCGGCCTTCCTTGAGCGCGTCACTCAGATCCGCCTTCGACGCTTGCAGCGCCGGCGCTAAGCCGAACAGCACGCCGGTCAGCGTCGCGATGGCGAAGGTAAAGCCGAGCGCTTTGAGGTCTACGGCGAGCGTCGCCAGGTAAGGCATGTAGAGCATCAGCGAGGCCGGGATGCCGGCCAGCAACAGGGCGATGATCCATTGCGCGATCAGCAACCCGAGCGCGCCGCCTGCGAGCGACAGCATCAGGCTTTCGGTCAGCAACTGGCGGACGAGCTGGGCCCGGCTTGCGCCCATCGCCAGCCGGATGGCCATCTCTTTGCGCCGCGCCGCGCCGCGCGCCAGCATCAGGTTGGCGACGTTGGCACAGGCGATCAGCAGTACAAAGCCGACCGCGCCGAGCAGCACGAGCAACAGCGGTTTAAGGTTGCCGACGATGTCGTCGCGCAATGAAGCGATGCGAATGCCTTCGCCGGTGTGCGAGTTGCTGTACTGCCGCTCGATGTTCGTGACGATGGCGGCCAGGTCCTGTTGTGCCTGCTCCTGAGTAACGCCCGACTTGAGCCGCCCGATGACGTTGAGCCAGAAAAGATTGCGCCGCGCCACTTGAAAGGGCAGCGGCTGAAGCGGTCGCCAGACATCGGGGCTGCCGGCTTTGGCGAAGTGAAAGCCCGGCGGCATCACGCCAATGATCTCGTAGCTCTCGGCGTTGAGCGTGATGTGCTGGCCGATGATCTTGGGGTCGCCGCCAAAGCGCCGCTGCCAGAAGCCGTGACTGAGCACGGCGAGGCGCGCTGCGCCCGGCAGGTCTTCGCCGTCGCGGAAGGTGCGACCGAGACTGGCCTGTGCGCCCAGCATCGGAAAGAAGCTCGATGTGACGCGCGCCGATTGAATGCGCTCCGGCTGGCCCATGCCGGAGAAGAGCGCCATGCCGGCGTTATAACCGGCCATCTCTTCAAAGGCGGTTGATTGCGCCCGCCAGTCGAGATAATCCGGGTAAGCGGCTTCGTGTTCGCTGAACTCGCTTTGCGGGCTGGTCTCCCAGATGTGAACGAGCGCCGCCGGGTCTTTGTAAGGGAAGGGACGCAGCAGCGCCGCATCGACCGCCGTAAAGATGGCGGCATTCGCGCCGATGCCAAGCGCCAGCGTCAGCACGGCGACAAAGGTGAACCCCGGCTTTTTCAACAACACGCGAATGGCATAGCGAACATCTTGGAGCATCAGCAAACCTCCGGTTTGCGGTTTCTGGTTCCCTTAGCGGGAGATGGGCTTCGCCCGCTGGCGGTTCCTGGTTGTCATCCCTGGCGCTTTCCCTAACCAGAAACCTACTCGTATCTGAGCGCGATCATCGGGTCTACGCGGGTGGCGCGGCGCGCAGGGATGTAGCACGCCGCGAGCGCCACGGCGGCCAGCAACAGCGAAACCACGGCGAACGTCAGCGGGTCGGTGGCGCTGATGTTGAAAAGTAAGCTCGATAACAAACGCGTCAGCGCCAGCGCCCCGGCAATGCCCACGGCGAGGCCCGCTACGACCAGCTTGAAGCCGCGCCAGATGGTCATCTTCAGAATGTCTGTAACCGTCGCGCCTAACGCCATGCGGATGCCGATCTCTTGCGTGCGCTGGGTTACGGCATAGCTCATCACGCCGTAGATGCCGGTCACGGCCAGCAGCAACGCGACGACGGCAAAGACGCCGAGAATTACCAGATTGAAACGGCGGTCGTTCAGCGATGAAGAGAAGATTTGCTCGACGGTGCGGAACCTCATCGGCACGTCATGGCTCAGCTCCTCAACGGTGCCACGCAGACTGGCGATCAGCGCCGCCGGGGCCACCTCGCCGCGCGTCACGACCGTGAAGTCGGCAGCCTTGCGCGGGCGCTGCAAGTAGTTGGCGTAGACCGTCGGCTTGACGTTACTGGCAAGCCCATAATCGCGCACGTCGCCGACGACGCCGACGACGTGCAGCGTGTGCAAGTCGCCGTCCATATTGCCGTACTGTATGCGCTTACCAATCGGGTCTTCGTCGGCGAAGTACTGCTTGGCCAGCGACTGGCTGATGACGGCGACGTGGTCGGTGTTCGCCGTGTCCGCCGCGTTGAAGGTGCGCCCGCTGACGAGCGGGATGCCCATCGCCGCGAAATAATCGGCGCTCGCCACGCGGTACTCGGCGCTGCCTTTGCGGGTCAGCGGGTTCTGCGCCAGCGCCTTGTAATACTTGAAGTCCTTCAACTCGGCTTCACTGGGGTCGGCGCTGTTGACGATCAGGAACAGGCCATCGGGGCCGCCGCCGGTCATCGGCAGGTTGCTGACGCCGCCGGCAGCCGTGACGCCGGGAATCCGGCTGACGCGCTCAAGCAACTGCTCGTGAAACTGCGCCACCTGCTGCGGGTCGGATGATTGCAGCGAGATGTCCATGGCCACTGTGCGGTCGGGGCGGAAGCCCGGATCGATCTGCAAGACGCGCATGAAGCTCTTCGCAAGCAAGCCCGCGCCGGTCAGCAAGATGAGCGTCAAGGCGACTTGCGCGATCACCAGCCCATTACGCAAACGGTTGGTCGCGGCGTGTGCCGACGAACCGCGCCCCGCTTCTTTCAAGCCTGTGTGCAGGTCTGTGCCCGAAAACCGCAGCACCGGCACGAGGCCGACAATGATGGCGACGACAAAAGCCAGGACGAGCGTAAAGCCGAGGACTCTGGCGTTGACATTGATCTCGCCGGCGCGCGGCAGGGCTGCTTGATTCAAGCTCAACAGCGCATCAAGCCCCCAGAAGGCGAGCAGCACACCGACGCCGCCAGCCACCACCGCCAGCAGCGCGCTTTCGGTGACGAATTGCCGCGCCAGGCGGAAGCGGCTCGCGCCGAGCGCCCGCCGGATGGCGAACTCTTTATAGCGCGCCGTCGCCTGCGCCAGCAGCATATTGGCGACGTTGGCACAGGCAATCAGCAACAGAAATCCGACCGCCGCCAGCATCACCAGCAAGACGGGCCGTGTGCTGCCGACCAGATAATCGCGCAGCGGCACGAGCGCCATGTCGACGGCGTCAACGTCGTTGCCGTACTGCGCTTTGAATTGCCGGACAATGCTGCTCACGTCGGCGCTCGCCTGTTCGAGCGAGGTGTCGGCGCGCAGGCGGCCAATCACTTGCCAGTTGTGAGCCGTGCGCGACGTGTTGGGCGGGAAGATGACGCTCGGCACCCAGACCTCGGCGTCGCCGGGGTACTGGAAGCCCGGCGGCATGACGCCGACGACCGCGAAGCTCTGGTCCAGAAGGTTGAGCCGCTCGCCGTCGAGGTTGCTTCGCGCGCCCAGCAGCCGCTGCCAGAAGCCATAGCTAACGACGGCGACGCCGCCCGCCTTGCTCTCTTCGGCGGTGAAGACGCGCCCGACCACCGGCTGCACGCCGAGCGCTTTGAAGAAATCTTCGGTGACCGCATAGGTGCCGGCGCGCACAGGCTCGGTGCCGCCGGTGACCGTCATGACGCCGCCGCCATACGCGGCCACCGCGTCGAGCGTGTGATTGGCGGCGCGCACATCTTTGAAGTTCGGCTCGGTGACGTTGCTCTGCTTGCCGCGCTCGCTCACCTCTTTGAGCTGCACCAGGCGTTCGGGCGCGGGGTAGGGCAGCGGGCGCAGCAGCACGCCGTCAACGATGGAAAAGATGACCGTGCTTGCGCCAATGCCGAGTGCCAGCGACAGGACCGCCGCGAGCGCAAAGCCGGGGCGGGCGCGCCACATGCGCGCGGCGTACTTGATGTCTTGCCAGGTGGTCAGCATAGGGACTCTCCGAGTGACAAGTGACAAGTGACAAGAGGTGATGAGTGATGAGTAATGAGTGGGAGAGCGTAGTAGCAACACCGACACGCTCTTGTCACTTGTCACTTGTCACTTGTCACTCTCAGTCAAAGCTTAGAACCAGCAACGTCGCGTCGTCATGAAAATCGCCCTTACAGAATTCCATCACCTTCTCCATCACGACTTCCTCTAAGCGGGCAGCGGCAAACGCGCGGTTGTTAATCAGGATGTCAGTCAGCCGGGCCTCGTCAAACTCTTCGTTGCAGCCGTTGTCGGCTTCCGTGATGCCATCGGTAAAGAGCAACAAGCGGTCGCCCGCCTGTAACTGAATCTTGCCCTGTTCAAACGGCAAGCCGGGGAACGGCCCGAGCATCAATCCGCCTTTGTCGAGGCGCAGCACGTCACCGGCGGCGCGCACCAGCATCGGCTGACAATGGCCGGCGTTGGCATAAGTGAACGTCTTGCGCGCGGTGTCGAGCAAGCCATAAAAGAAAGTGATAAAGCGGTCGTCAGCGATGTTGCCGCCGACGACGCGATTCAGCTTCTCGCAGATGGCGGCGGGCGCGAGGTCGCCCGTGGCAAAGGCTTTGACCGCCGCCTGCACATTCGACATCAGCAGCGCCGCCGGCATTCCCTTGCCGCTGACGTCGGCGATACAGACTGCCGCGCAGCGCTCGTCAAACTTCAGCACGTCGAAATAATCGCCCGACACGGTGCGCGCCGGTCGCCAGGCGGCGGCGATCTCGCAGCCCTCGATCTGCGGGATCGCTTTCGGCAGCAGCCGCTCTTGAATCAAGCGCGCTTCGGCCAGCTCGCGCTCCTGGCTCTTGAGGTGAAAGTTACTGATGCCCGAAGCGATCTGCTCTGCTGCGGCGTCGAGAAATTTCATGTCGTCGGCGTCAAAGCCGTCATTCGCATGCTTGCCGACGACGCCGAGCAAGCCGACAATTTCATTATTGACTTTGACGGGCACGATCAAAGCGGGCGGCTCAGTAGAAGAATACGCCGCCAGCGCTTCATCGAACGCAACGCCCGCGAGGTTGAGCGGATGGCTGCCGTCGAAATGCCATTCGCGGTTGGCCATGCCGGCCAGGTGCTCCAGCCCGTTGGCGTCTCCGGCAGCCGCGGCGCGCATAAAGCCATGGTCGCGTGGCGCGCGCGTGAAGATCGCCGTGGCGCGTTCGAGCGCATGGCTAATACGCCCGGCGATCAGCTCTAGCATGGTGCGCTGGTCGGTGGCTTCGAGGACGATCTGGGCGATCAGGCGGCGCTCGGTCTTCAGATGTTCTTTGTGGCGCAGGGCGCGACCGGCTTCGACCTGGGCGCGCAGCGTGTTGACCAGCCGCGCATTCTCCCAGGGCTTCAAGACGAAATCGCGGACGCCGCGCCGCATGGCTTCGACCGTCAGCTCGATACTGCCCCACGCCGTCATCACGACGATGGGCAGGGTGTCGTCGAGCGCGCGCACGGCGTTCAGCAAGTCTAACCCTTCCTGCCCGGAGGTCGTGTCACGCGCATAATTCAAATCCATCAGCAGCAGATCGTAATTATGCGCCTGCAACGCTTCGATCACTTCCGCCGGCGACATCACGGCGTCGGTCTGAAAGCCTTCGCCTTTCAGCAGCAGGCGCAGGGCTTCCAGCACATCGGGTTGGTCGTCGGCAATCAGCGCCCGCCAGCGCCGCGCTTCTTCACTTGTAGCTACATTCATCATTGCTCGTAAAACTCCGCTAGACATAGCCAAGCGGCGTGCCACGCGGGCAGGGGCCAGCGGGTAATGGTCAGTGGTCTGAAGGAAGGAAAGGTTGCAAACGCGCGGCTAATTTGTTTAACCCCAGGTTTCAGACAAGTTACTTCACGCGCTGGTTGATCAGCCGAGGCCATTGCGACTCGCCGGGTGCGACTTCTACAGGCCCCTGGCCTCCGGCCCCGGCCTCTGCTCCCTGTTCGCTTGTGGGATGCGCTTTCCCACAACCGCTTAGGTTAAGATGGTTTGAGTTGTTGAGCTTAGCGTGATCGGCGGCCTTCGTTGATGAGCCGGGCAAAGTTGACGATGGTTGCTTCGGCCCAGAAGCGGCCCTCGCCTTCGCCGTTGGCGGAGACGAAGCCGACGTGGCCGCCATGCGCCGGGGCGATCAACGCGACGTTGGGGTTGGCGGTGACTTCGGGGCGCTCGAACGGCGCGAAGGGGATGAAGGGGTCATCCTTGGCGCTGACGATCAGCGTCGGCACACTGATGCGCTCAACGAAGGGCAGGGCGCTGGCACGCTCGTAATAGTTGGCGACGTTTTGAAAGCCCATGTGCGGCGCGGTAATCAAATCGTCGAAGCGGCGAATCGTCCAGACGCCGCGCAGCCGCGAGGCGTCGTAGCGGTCGGGAAAGAGCCGCGCTTTGCGGCGCAGGCGGTTGCGCAGGCTGGTGATGAATTTGAAATGATAGATCAGGTTCGAGCGCATCTCGATGGCATCGGCGCAAGCGGCGAGGTCTATCGAAGGCGATACGGCGATGACGCCGCGCAGCGCCGCCGGCGCAGTGGTGGCGTATTCGCCCGCCAGCTTCAACACCATGTTGCCGCCGAGCGAGAAGCCCGCAAGATAAATCTCGCTCAGGCCATCGCGCTCGCTCAGCTCACTGATGATCTGTTTGAGGTCTTCGGTCAGCCCCGCGTGATAGAGCGTCGGCGTCAGGTGTTCTGTGCCGCCGCAGTTGCGGACGTTCATGCGGATGACGTTGAAACCGGCTTCCAAAGCCTTTTCCGCGGTGCCGAGCATATAGCGAGATTCGGTCGAGCCTTCCATGCCGTGGGCCAGCACGAGCGTCGGACGAATGGTGCGGTCTGCCTGCCACGAGCAGTGGCCGAGCACCTGGCCGCCCGGCGCGATGTCAAAAAGCCGCTCTTCGCAATTCTCGATCACCCGCTTGAAGCGGCGACGGATGAGCGCCCCGGCGAGCGTCTGCGCGTGGCCGTTCTTTAGCCGCGGGTGCGGCACGAAGGGCTGTTTCTCCAGCTCGTTTAGAATGGCGTCTTTCGTCATCAGCTTTTCAGTTGCTACTCTTAAGACCGCCGGCGGTCATCCCTCAATTGATTGTAGATACCGGCGCGGCGCGCAGCAAGATGGATAACGATGGCGAAGGCAAGAGACGAGCGGCACCGCTACGGACAACACTACACGCCGGTCGAGGTGGCGCGGCTGCTGGCGGCGTTTGCCGTGCGCTCGGCGGCTGATCGGGTCTTTGACCCGGCGTGCGGCGACGGGCGCTTGCTTGCGGAAGCCATCAACGCCAAGCGGCAGCTTGCAACGAAAGCGTCGCCGCACGAGCTTGCCCGCGGGGTCTTCGGCATTGATCGCTCGGCGCAGGCGGTCATGCTTGCGGCGGCGACCGGCGCGCGGGTGGCGCGGGCCGATTTCTTCGACCTTGAGCCGGGCGCGCCACTCAGCGACAGGTTGCGTTTGCCGGAATGCTGCGACGCGGTCATCGGCAATCCGCCTTACATTCGCCAGGAAGTGATGGGCGCACCCGACAAGCGACGCATCGAGCGCCGGTTGTTGAGTGATCGGCAATCTGCGCCCGAAGTGATCTGGCCGCGCTGGTCAGGCCGCTCGGATATTTACGTTTACTTTTTCGCGCGGGCGATTCGTTTCCTGAGAGCTGGCGGCAGGCTGGTCTTTCTGACGGCGAGTAGCTGGCTCGACGCCGGCTACGGCGCGGCGCTGCGCCGTTTCTTGCTCGATAACTTCCGCGTCATCGCGGTGATCGAGTCAACGGCGGAGAGCTTTTTCGTTGACGCTTCGGTCAACACCAGCATCACCGTGCTTGAGCGCGAGCCGGACGCCGAGCAGCGCGCCGCGAACACGGTTCGCTTCGTTCAACTCAATCAGCCGCTCGTCGCGATCTTGAACAAACGGCAGAACTCCATTGTCGCAACGCAGGCGTTTGCCCACGCCATTGAGCGCGCCGACGTGGCGACGACCACCGCCGCTTATCGCCTCCGCATGGTTAGCCAGGGGGCGCTGACCGACACGGATGCGGGCCCGCGCGCGAGTAGCGCGGCGAACGGCTGGGGCAAGTACCTGCGCGCCGATGATGTTTTCTTTCGCATCCTCGAACGCGGCGGCGCGCGGCTGCTCCGGCTGGCGGAACTGGCGCAAGTCCGTTTCGGTGTGAAGACCGGCGCCAACGATTTCTTCTACCTGAAAAAACCTGGGGGAGCGCAAAAGGCTCAAGGCGCGCTGCTGGCCTTAGACGACATCGCGCGGGTGCGGCGCGGGCTGACGACCGGCGCGAATGAGTTCTTCTACCTCAAGCCGGTGCGCGATATCGCCGCGCCGACCAACCATCGGGCGCGAAAAGTGGCGAAGGCTACAGATCGTTCGATCATCGAAGTTCAAGATGCCGCGGGCGCTCGTCATCAGCTTGAGGCGCGCTTTCTTGTGCCGGTGATCTTTTCGTTGAAAGAGATTCCGGCGATCTGGCTTACAGAGGTCAGCTCGCGGCGCTTGTTTTTCAACTGTGCGTTGGCGGCAGATGAGCTGCGCGGCACGCGGGCGCTCGCCTATATTCGCAGCGGCGAGCGCGCCGGCTATCATCTGCGCCCGAGCTGCGCGGCGCGCGACCGTTGGTACGCGGTGACGCGAAGCCGGCGGGCGGCGCCGCTCATCCTGCCCTCGAAGATCGGCGAGCGCTGGCTGGTGGCGGTGAATCGCGCCGGCGTCTTTGAAGATAAGAAACTCTATGGCGTCTATCCGCGGCGGGGCGTTTCGGAGCTGTTGCTGGCGGCGCTGCTCAATTCGACCTGGGCGCGCTACTACGCCGAAGTGACCTGCCGGCAGATGACCGGCGCGCAGGCCATCGCCGATATCGATGTCGCCGTCGCCGCACAGTTGTTGATTCCCGACCCGCGAGCGATTCCGCCGGGGCTGCGACGCCGTCTCGAAGCGGCGTTGACCGAGATGGCTGACCGGCCTGTTGGCTCGGTCTTTGATGAAGTGCGGCGCTTCGACCGCCGCCGCCTTGATGAGCTGGTGCTAACGGCCCTCGGCTTCAAGCAGCCGGCAGAGCGCCGCGCCACGCTCGACGAGCTGTACACGGCAGTGACCCAACTCGTGCGCGCGAGAAACGAGAAAGCAGGAGGCAGGAGGCAGGAAGCAGGAGGCAGTTGATCCGCAAGCTCCGTTAGGAGCGCGATGTGTATAGTCACCGACGCTCTAAAGGATGCAAGCTCCGTAGGAGCGCGATGTCAACATTTCGCCCCTACGGGGCTTCATCATTTTCGTCATCTATCACTATAAACATGGCGTCCCTGACGGGACTGCTTCCTGCTCCCTGCCTTCTGCCTCCTGCTTCCTACTTCCTGCTCTTGTGTCGCATCGGCTGACGGCATAGAATCGCAGGCAGGGGAGCGAATCGATGCTTGAGCAACCTTTCAATCGCGTGGTGTTGATCGTGCTGGATAGCTGTGGCATCGGCGAGATGCCCGACGCCGCGGATTATGGCGATCTGGGGGCGGATACGCTCGGCCATACGCTCGGTTCGCGTGACGTGCGCGTGCCGAATCTACAAGCTCTGGGACTCGGCAACATCCGCCGCTTGCCCATCGAGCCGGTCGCCACCCCCACAGGCATCTATGGCCGCGCCGCCACCGCTTCGCGCGGCAAGGACACGACGACCGGCCACTGGGAGATGGGCGGCCTCATCACCGCCCGGCCCTTTCCGACTTACCCGCACGGCTTTCCGCCGCACATCATCGAAGCCTTCGAGCGCGCCATCGGTCGCCCGGTGATTGGCAACAAGCCGGCGTCGGGAACCGAGATCATCAAGGAGCTGGGCGAGGAGCACGTCCGCACAGGCCACCCGATTGTTTACACTTCAGCCGACAGCGTCTTTCAAATCGCCGCTCACGAAGAGGTGGTGCCGCTCGAACAGCTCTATGAGTGGTGCAAGATCGCCCGCGCCTTGCTCGTCGGCGCAGACGAAGTTGGGCGCGTCATTGCCCGCCCGTTCATCGGCACGCCGGGCGACTTTCGCCGCACCGAAGCGCGCCAGGATTACGCTATCGATCCGCCCGCCGACACCTTGCTTGATCGTTTAAAGGCGGCTGATCTGGCGGTCGCGGCAGTCGGCAAGATCGGCTCGATCTTCTGCCATCGCGGCACGACTGAAGAGTTGAAAGCCGGCAACAACAACGCCAGCGTCGAGCAAACGCTCAAGGCGTTACAGACGACGCCGCGCGGCTTGATCTTCACCAATCTCGTTGACTTCGATATGCTCTACGGCCATCGCAACGATGTCGAAGGCTACGCTCGCGCTCTCGAAGCCTTCGACGCGCAATTGCCGGAGATTCAACAGGCGATGCGCGATGACGACTTGCTTTTAATAACCGCGGATCACGGCTGCGACCCGGGCGATGTTTCGACCGACCACACCCGCGAATATGTGCCGGTGCTGGGCTGGGGCCGCCGCGCTCGCGCCGGCGTCAATCTAGGCACACGCGCCTCGCTTGCTGATCTGGGGCAGACGGTCGCCGAAAACTTCGGCCTGGAGTTGCAGGCGGGCCGCAGCTTTCTCAGAGAGATTGTGTAAGCCGAAACGATGCGCCGCGCCTTGAGGCGGCAGGATTTTTTAAAGGGGAGATAATGAAAGAACAACTGGTATCATTGCTGGTTTCGAAGGTAGGCTTGGATCAACAGAAGGCCGAGCAGTCTGTAGACACGGTGCTCAACTTCTTCAAAGAGCATCCCGAGCAGGCGTCATCGCTGCTCGGCAAGCTGCCGGGCGGGCTGGGTGATAAGCTCGGCGGTATGTTCGGCAGTTAGCCGTCGTCAACACCGATGGCGCGGCTGGCCCGCTTGCGGTTGGCTCTGAATTTAAGCGTCCTGGCCGCGAGCCTGCTATACGTTTTCGGCGCGGTCTGGGCGATTGCCGGCGGTCAGTGGGCAAGCGATTCCTGGTTAGCCTGGATTTATGCCCCGTTGATTCGCGCCTGGGCGACGTATGCGCAACTCGGCAGCGCCGGCAAGCTCGCCACTTTGTCGGCGGCGGTGCTGGCGCTGGCCCTTTTTCTCTTTGTATTTTTGCTCACTTTTCGGTGGCAGATCGAAGAGTGGGCGGTGGTGGTCATTGGCGGGCCGGTCTATCTCCTCGTCGCCGCGATCATCGCACTGGCCGTCAATCTGGGCATCTCGATAATCAAATTAATAGCCAGGGATCAATGATGATGAAGCTGAAAATCATGATTGTGGTCTATGGGCTGGGCCTGGCGCTGCCGGTGGCGGGCTGGTGCGGCGCGCTTCAAGGCTCGGCTTCGGCGGCGCAGAAGCCCGATGACTTCGCCAAGCAGGTGCAGCGATTGAAGAGCGCGACGGCAGCCGACCGCCACGACGCCATTGACAAGCTGGCCGAGATGGAAGACGCGCGCGCCGTCGAGCCGCTGATCGCTATGCTCAAAGACACGGACGCCGGCGTGCGCGCCGCGGCGGCCAACGCGCTCGGCGGCTTGCCGGACAAACGCGCCGTCGAGCCGCTGATGGCCCTGCTGAAAGACGAGGTGGCTTTTGTGCGTAGCGCCGCGGCCCGCGTGCTGGGCCAGTTGGGCGACAAGCGCGCCGTCGAGCCGTTGATGCTCGCCTTGAAAGACTCGAACACGAGCGTCTGCGCGGCGGCGGTGATGGGGTTGGGCGCGTTGCGGGATGAGCGCGCCGTGCCGGCGCTGTTGCTTTTAGTCAGGGAGCCAGCGCCCGATGTGCGCGCGACGGCGGCAGCGGCGCTCGGCGACCTGCACGACCGGCGGGCGGTTGAATCGCTGATTCTGCTGCTTAAGGATGAGTCGCGGACGGTGAAGCTGGCGGCGGCGCTGGCGCTGGCAGACATCGGCGACAAGCGCGCTTTGAGCGCGCTCAATGACGCGGTGACCGGTGAGCGTGAAGAAGAAACCCGAAGCCAGATGCAAGAGGCGCTGCGCCGTTTGCGCGCCGCGCCGGACCAATGATTAGGAGGCAGGAAGCAGGTGGCAGGAAGCAGTCCAGAGGATAGGCAAACTGTCGCGACGACCAGAGGCAAATAATGCCTGGCGATCAGCAACTGCCTCCTGCCTCCTGCCTCCTGCTTCCTATTCTTTATTCGTCGCTGGTGGTGCGCTTGCGCATGCTCTTGCGAGCGCGGCGGCGGGCGACCTGCGATTTCAGGCGGCGGCGCTCGCCCGGTTTCAGATAAAAGGCGTGCTTTTTGGTGTCGGTGATAATGCCTTCGCGGGCGACGGCGCGCTTGAAGCGACGGATGGCGCTTTCAATACTCTCGTTATCGTGAACCTGTACTCTTGCCACTCAATACCTCCGAAAATTCATAGCGGGTTTTAATCTATTTTGGCCTACAGACATGACTCGATAAAAAAACCGAGTCGCTTCCAAGCTTTTTAGCTTACCAACGCGGCTAGCGGCTGTCAACGCATCATTCGGCAGGCAAGAATGACTTGATTCAGGGACGCGCGGTTGCGGGATTGTTGAGGGGCTTGAATCGCCGCGCCAGTCGCCCGGCGTGATACTTCATTGCGTCGAGCATTGCGGAGCGGCCTACGGGTTTCGGTTTCCAGCCGCGGCGGCGCAACGCGGCGTTGACGCCATAAACGATGGCGCGGCGCTCGCTCGCCGGCGTCCGAAACGTGATGCTGAACGACACAGAGACGCCGCCGCCGTTTTCGACCCAGTGCGGCGCGGTCACCGGAAAATGCAGGCCGCATCCCGGCGTCAGCTCGAAGACGAAAGCGCGGGGCTCATGCTCAGGCTTGAACCTGAGATTGTTCTGCGCCTCTGACGTGTAGAAATCTTCGAGGTCTTCGTCAGTCAACACCGTGCGATCTTCGGGGCTCCAGATATGCACAGACTTGCTGCCGCGAATCTGCAACAAGAAGTTGTATTCGGGGTCAAGGTGGTAAGGCGTCACAGAGGCGGGCGAGCTGATGAAGATGAACCCTTCGCGCTTGTGCATGCCTGGCGCTAACGGCTCAGAGTGCGTTTGCACTTCATCAAGGCATTGATCGAGCAGCGCGTTGTATTCGCCGTCCATCTCGACATGCTTTAAGACCATCCACGACTGGCAATCTTCGATGCGGCGGATCGTCTCTTCGACCGACAGGCCGGTGCGCGGGCCTTTATACAGACCTTCGGCGACCGCAATGTTGCCGGCGTTGTAAGCGACACAGGCTTCGGGAAGACGGCAGGCCAGCCCTAGCAATTGCGGCAGCTCGAATAGCGGATGGCCGGCCAGATGATGGCCGATCAGAAACGGCTGGCGGTTGAAGCCGGCGCGAAAGTCGTCAGCCTTGATCTCCAGCCGCGCGGTCGCTGACTGGCTCGACCCTGCGCCAACCTTCGGTTGAATCATTGCGAAGCTGCTGCTTGAGGTCATCACTTCCACTCTACTTATCAAGCCTTATGGTTCACCGCGCGATGATCTGAATGGCGCGGGCCGGCGAGCGGCGCGACAGGTTGCGGCGAAAGACCTGGCGGTTGGCCCACTTCAACAGCGGCATCAGCGCCACCGCGAGCCGCCCGCGCCGCCCGCGGCTGACGGCGATGCTCTGCACCGGCAGGCGGTCGAGCCACAGGCGATTAATCATGGCGTTGTGCGGGTTGGCGCACGAGTCCATCCATTCCATCGCCGCGCTCGCATGCATGCGGCGAATGTTTTCCATTTCGAGCAGGACGCCCGGCGACGCCGCGGCGAACTCCTCGTCGTAGGCGATCTTGAAGGCATAAGCGCCGCGCCCGGCAATGAAATTGCACTTGCAGGCGATGGCGCGGCCCGCGGCGCGCAATGAAAGCATCATCAGGCGGCCGCGCGCGAAGGCCGCAAGCGCGATGGCTTCAAAGAACTCGCGCTCGCCCGGTGTGCTAGAGAGCGCGCAATTCTGCTTGCCTTTCCAGCTAATATCTTCGACCGCCATGTATTCGGCGATCCAGGCGCGCGGGTCGTCGTCTGGCCCCATCGCCGCGTATTCAATCGTGTCGCTCTCGGCAAGCCGCCGCTCTTTGCGACGCAGGTCTTTGCGATGCTCGCGCGACAACGCCTCGCGCAGATAAGTGGTCGCATCCGTGCGCTTGTTGAGCAAAGCCCGCGTGAAGGATTGCGCCAGATAGTGCGGGCGCTCCGTGTGATGCAGATATTCGACCAGCGCCCGATGAAACGGCCCTTCGGCAAGGTAACGAAAATCCATCAGCGCCGCGCCATGCGCGAACCTGTCGAGCCACGCGAAAAACGCTGCAATCGTTTCAGCGGCGCAGCCCTCGCGCACCAGCGGCGTGCAGAGGTAACCGTACTTGTGCTTCCACAGGCTGATCGTCTTCAGCGGCAGCGGCCTGCCCAGCCCATCGTAACGCTTGCCGAGGTCGAGCGGGAAGAAGCCGCAGGGCCGTGGCCGGTCTGAAGACGAGTCCGTGTCGGCTGCGAAAATGAAAACGAAGATCAAGCGCCGCTCTTTGCCAAAGGCGGCAAGCGCCGGCTCGAACATCCAGCGCTCGTAAAATGGGTTGGGCTCGCCGACCGACTCGGCCAGTGCTTCCCAATCATCGGCATACTGTTCAAGCTGCGCGGCGTCTTCGACGGCGACCGCGAACATCTTGCCGGGTTGCGGTTGTACGGCGCGCTTGCCCGGGTGGCCGAGCCAGCGGCGCAGCGGCAGCAGCGAAACCGTCAGGTCGCCGCGCTGGCCGCCTGTGCCGACCGTTACGTCGCGCAGCAGCCGATCACCCGTTCCGTCACTCGAGCCAGAGTAATCGTTGGCGTGGTGCAGCACGGCATTATGATCGAGGTAGTCAACCAGCAGATGATGAAACGCGCCTTCGCCGCTGACGCGGTTGAATTCCATCAATGCGCAGCTGTGGTCGGCGGCGGCGAGCCACGCAAAGAACGCTTCCATCGTGGGCTCGGCTTGCGCGGCGCGGACGAGCGGCGTCCCCAGCTCGCAACCTTCGTACAGCCACAGACTGAGCGCCCGGCAAGGCATCGCTTGATGCCGGCGACGCACCAGCGGAAAGACGCCGCACAGCAATGGCTCGGCGGGCCGTGCGCGATTGGGGGCGTAGATCAGCACCACGCGCAGGTCAGCGCCTGCGCCGGAACGCGCGAGCGCGGGCCGTAACATTTCAGGCTCAAAAAACGGATTGCGCTCGACCGACTGCTCCGCCAGGTCCTGCCACTTTTCCAGGATGCCGTCGAGCAGGGAGAAATCGGTGAGGCTGACGGCAGAGAACTTGTCTGTTGCCAGAAGGGGCTTGATCGTATCGCGTGCCTCATCGCCTGACGCGGGCCGCGCCGCGGCGTTGTCGGGCGTTACGATGGCGAGCGCTGATTTCATCTCCTCCTCAATCCCTTCTCGGCGTCGCTGCGACGCTGGCGGTGCAGGTAGTTCTCGCTCGGTTGAAATGACCAATGCGCGCCGGATTCCTGAATGACGCCGCCGCCGCGTCGGAAGAATTTACATCGTCGCCACCGGTCGCTATGAAAAAAATTCAGAGGCCATAGGCGCTGCCCGTGCCGCGCCTTCCTTATATATGCAGAGCCTCCATTCTGATGGAACGCTGCTTGCTCACCCAGCGGCGTAATTGGCCCCATATCGTCCTGATCGTATTCGCGGCAAGATTCGCGAAAACGCATGAAGGTTGATAAGCGACCAATTCATCGATCTTTGATCTGGCGGGCCGGGACAGTTTGTAAAGATCATCACACTTCGACATCGACACTGCGATGGCAAGTGCTTTCCCAAACTGTTACGAATCCCGCCAAAATCCGCGTTCGGCTCGGCATGAGCCGGCGCGGTCGTTTCACCGATAAAGGCACACCGGAAGTGATTCCGGGTCGCAAAGCCAAGGCCTTTGACAAGTAAAAAGTAAAAAGTAGAAAGGCAAAAGTAACTGCCACACTGGCTTCCCACTTTTTCCTTTTAACTTTTTACTTTTTACTTCCGAAGGATGACTGGTTACCGAAGTGAGATGCTCCTTCCTTAGAAGTTCATCTCACTCCACATCGCAGGAAGTCCCCTGATGTTTTGCCACGACTGTGGTCGGGCAATATCCCAAATCGCAACGCTCATGGCGACGAGAGGCCGCGTAGGAAAGCGGCCCCAGGCCACGACAGACAGGCGATAAAGATGAGGTTATGAGATGAAACAGCGAACGACTCCTCCGCATTCACCACCTTTACTCACGCTCACGACAGACTGTGTTTTCAAGAAGCCACGAGCGGCTTCAACAGGTCTTTCACTGTCGGTTCGCGCACGCCTTGCGCGGACACTGAAGCGATAGCTCTACCCGCCCCTCGGGTGGTCAACGGCTCAAGTCCCTGCGAGACGATTGGCCGCGCTTCAGACGACTGGCCCCTCAATAGACCAGAAACACAACTCGACTTCAGTGTTGCGGCCCTCATTCGGCAACCGGTCACAAGTGAAGAGTGAGGTGGGTATGAGATCCAAGTCTTTCAGCGTCTGCTCAATCATCGTGTTGATGATCGCGCAGCAGACCGTCATCTTCGGCGCCGCGCGCCGCAACGACAACCACGCAGCCATCCTGCCACGCGCCGGCAGCGTCTACGTAGACGCCCTGCGCCACACCCGCGTCCTGCGCGTCACCGACGAGAACGACGCGCTTACCGCAAGCGTCATTTCAACGACCAGTTTTAACGCGGACGGGACACGCTTCATCGTCAACCTCGATGGCGTGGCGACGCTCTACCGCTTCGACGCGGCATCGATGAATCTCTTGAAAGAAGGGCCGCTGTTTGACGGCCAGGGCCTGGCCGCCGAGACGCTCGCGTGGTCAGCCGCCGACGCCAACACGATCTTCGGCCTCGACACGGCGGACGGCGCGGCGCGGCTTGTCGCTTATGACACGGTGAGCCGGCGCAGCCAGATCATCAAGGACTTTTCCGCCCGGCTTGGGCGCGGTGAAGCGGCGCGCTTGAGCAAGTCGCCGTCTGCCGACGACCGCTTCGCTTTCGCGTGGCGCGAAGCCGGGCAGAGCGGCTGGCAGGCGGTCATCGTTTGGGATCGCACCGGCGACAACCTCTATACCTACGACCTGAGCGACCCGGCGGCGGGTGTAGCGAATTTTACAAACGCTCGTTTCAATGAATCGGCGGAAGCGCTGGTCATCAACGGCGCGACGACGCGCGTCTGGCGCTTTGCGACAGAATCCGCGCACGACGCGGTACAGCTTGAGCCTGAGGCCGGCGCGGCCGTGTCGGCGCAGAGCGGCGGGCGTGACGTGCTGAGTACCGCTAATGATGCGGCAAACACCTGGCCGCGCGAGCGGCTGTCGCGCGACGGGCGGTTTGCGCTTTTCGGCAGCGGCAGCGGCGCGCGTCAGGATGTCTTCATCGCGGGGGTGCCGCCGACCGCCGCCTCAACGCTGGAATGGACGAACCTCGTCAACAGCACGGCGCACGGCAATAGCGTGCAGAAGACCGCCGGCCAGAACGACGCCGACGACGCCAGCGCCACCTCTTTGCAGAGCGTCGCCAATGGCGATGCCTACGTTGAGTTCACCGCCATTGATAACGACAAGGAGCGCATCTGCGGCCTGAGCAACAGCAATGCGATCCATACCGCCGTTGACGACATCAACTTCGCGATCAAGCTGAACAGCGCGCGCAAGGCTTTCGTCATCGAGAACGGCAGCGTCAAAGCCAAGGTCAAATACAAACCGAAGAATGTCTTTCGCATCGCCATCGAATCGAACGCCGTTCATTACTACAAAAACGGCGACCTGATTTATACCAGCCAGTCGCGTCCCGTCTACCCAATGCTGGTGACGGCGTCGCTGGTCAACACCATGTCGTCTGTAGACAACGTGATGGTTTCCGGCGCGGGCTTCAGCCCGGTAGTCAGTCTCAGCCCGACCAGCGCGGTGCTCGACGCCGGGCAGAGCCAGCAGTTCGCGGCGCTCATCACCAGCGCGCAGATCATGGGCATGAACTGGTCAGCCAGCGGCGGCACGATCAGCGACCGCGGGCTCTACACCGCCCCGGCGACCGCCGGAACCTACACGGTCACAGCGACGCTGTCCGCCGTGCCGCCAGTCGTAGCGACCGCAACCGTTACCGTCAAATCTGTCGGCGACACCAGACCGCCGGTTATCAGCGCCGTCGCCAGTTCCGGCATCACCGCGAACGCCGCGACCGTGACCTGGACGACCGACGAAGCCAGCGACACACAGGCGGACTACGGCACGACGACGGCGTATGGCAGCAGCACGGCGCTCAATTCAACGAAGGCGACGACGCACAGCGCCAGCCTCACGGGGCTCGCGGCAAGCACGACTTATCACTTCCGCGTCAAATCGCGTGATGCGTCGAGCAATCTCGCCACCTCGGGCGATTACACGTTTACGACGGCGGCTTCAACCGGCGGCGGCGGCGGCGGTGGCGGCGGCACCACAACCGCGCCGGTCATCTCCGTTATTTCGACCGGCGGCCTGACGACGAGTGGCGCGACCGTGTCGTGGACGACCGACAAAGCCTGCGACACGCAGGTTGAATACGGCGCGTCGGCCAGTTATGGCAGCAGCACGGCGCTCAACTCAGCGCAGGTGACGGCGCACAGCGCCAGCCTCACGGGTCTGTTGGCGGGCGCGGTCTATCACTTCCGCGTCAAATCGCGTGATGCGGCGGGCAACCTCGTCACCTCGGGCGACCAGACCTTCATGACCGGCTCGAACGCGAGCAGCAGCAGCGGCAGTGGCAGCACCGGCACAGACCCGCTCAAGACGGATAAGAACGTCTATGCAGAGCCCGCGCCGCCGGCACTGCCCGCGGCTGGCGGCACCCTGGTTGACCCGGTGTTTGGCACAACCATCATGCGCGTTACAGACGAGCGCGATGGCAGCTCGAACACCAACAGCTACTCTTACTGGCCGAGCCTCAACCGCAACAGTACGCGGCTGGTGGTCTTCGTCAACAACGGCAACCCGACGCTCTATGACTTCGACCCGGTCAACTTCCGCATCGCGAATAAGCGCAACCTGTTTGCGGTGCCGATGCCGGGCGGCGGCTATCCGTGGAACGATGACATCAACTGGAGCGGCACCGACGCGGATGTCATCTACTGCCACTCGGGCATGAAGCTTTATGCCTACAACGTCGTCTCGAACAGCTACACGCTAGTCAAAGACTTCGCCGGTCAGGCGCCGGGCGCGAACCTGTTTCAGATGGCGAAGTCGCTCGACGACAACGCCTTCGGTTTCACGCTGAAGGATGCCAACTGGAATGTCATCGGTTACATGGGATGGCAGCGAGCGCAGAACAACCTCTACACCGCGCAGACCACCGCCGTTGACGAAGTGCAGGTGGATAAGAGCGGCCAGTACCTCTACGTGCTGACCGGCGATCAATCGTCGGCCTCGGCCATCAACGGCAAGGTCATCAACCTGCAAGCCAAGCAGGTGGTCAACCTGACGGACGGCGCGCCAGACTTTTCGCCGGGCCACAAGGATTGCGGCCAGGGCACAGTCATTGGCTCCGATCACTGGAACAACTCGCTGAACATTCGTCCGCTTGCCAACCCGCATCAAGTCACGACCGTCTTGAGCTGGGCTAACGACTGGAGCCAGAGCAATCACATCTCGTTCCTCGGCGATAACGAAGGCTGGCTGCTAGTCAGCATGTTCCTCGCCAACTCGCTGCCGAACAGCGGCGTGTTTAAGAACGAGCTGTATCTGGTTTCGACCGACGGCTCGCAGCGCGTCCGCCGTATCGCCCATCATCATTCGGTCTATCGTGATTATTGGGACACGCCGCGTGCTGACCTGAGCCGCGATGGCCAGTTCGCCATCTTTACGAGCAACTGGGGCTCAACGTCGCGCCGCGATGTCTTCATCGTCAAGATTCCGCCGGCTTCAGGCGGTGGCGGCAGCGACACCACCGCGCCGGTCGTCAGCGCGGTTGGCGGCGCCAACGTCACCGGCACAGGGGCGACGATTAACTGGGCGACCAATGAAGCGAGCGACACGCAGGTTGATTATGGCGCGACCGCGAGCTATGGCAGCAGCACGGCGCTCAACTCGACGAAGGCGACTTCGCACAGCGCCAGCTTGAGCGGGCTTGCGGCAAACACCACTTACCACTTCCGCGTTAAATCACGCGACGCGGCGGGCAACCTCGCGACCTCCGGCGATATGCTCTTCACCACACCGAGCGCTGGCAGCAGTAGCGGTGGTGGCGGTGGCGGCGGCGGTGGCGGTGGCGGCGGTGGCGGCGGCACCGGCGGCACGCCGCAGAATGTCGTCTGGACAGGCATGGTCAACTGCGCCGCCAGCGGCAACAGCTTGCAGAAAAACGGCGGGCGCGATGATTCCGCCGATGCCGGAGCGCGCTCGCAGCAATCGCTCGCCTCGGGCGACGGCTACCTGCAATTCACCGCGCAAGAGACCAACAAGCTGCGGTTCTGCGGACTGGCCCGCAACCCCGCGGTGCCCGATTACGCGGGTATCGATTTCGCCATCAAGCTGACGGATTACGGCGTCGCCGAAGTGCGCGAAGCCAATGTCTACAAGTGGGAGTTGCCTTATACGACCGGCGATGTCTTCTGCATCAGCATCGAAGGCGGGGTGGTGAAGTATTACAAGAACGGCACAGCGTTCTACAGCAGCACGCGCGCCGTCAGCTATCCGCTGATCGTCGAAGCGGCATTCATTCCGTTGAGCGGCACCATCGCCAACGCCTTGATCGCGGCGACGACCGGCACGCTGGCCAGAAGCGAAGCGCCACAATCAACCGAGACGCTGCGGCTGGCCGTCTGGTCAGGCGCGGAAGTTGGGTTTGAGTCTTTCGACAAACGATGGGTTATGGCGTTGCAACGCCGGCGCAGTCGAGTGGCGTCATAAGATTGCGTCTGGTTCTCTCAACGAAGACGCAATGCAGGGGCGGCGGCTCGCAAGGGTCGCCGCCCTTTTATTGGCCCACGGCTGTAGGATCGAACAGGAGCGGGAAGAACTGGCCGTCCATCGGCTCGCCGCTCGGAATCACCGGCACGCCTTCGAGCAGCGGCGCGTTGCTGGCCGACCGGACGCCATCGCGGAAGACGTTGATGACCGTAGCGCGGCGCGGACGGTCGCTCAGGTTGGCGAACGAGCCGTGAATCATGCGTGGATGGTGGAACGCTGCTTCGCCTTTCTTTAATTCGATGGCGGCGGGCTTGAACTGCCGGCGCTGCTCATCGGTCAACACCGATTGAATGGCGTCCATGTTACCGGCCAGTCCGGTGACCGGCAGGTCGGGCCAGAGGTGGCTGCCGGGAATGTAATGCAGACAACCATTGTCGCGGGTGGCGTCGTCGAGGCCGATCCAGCAGGTCAGATGCGCCAGCGGCTGCGTCCGCGTCCAGTAAGAATAATCCTGATGCCATGCGACCACGCCGCCGTGCGAAGCCGGCTTCGAGAATAACTGGTCGTGCCAGAAGCGCACCGCGCCGCCCAGCAATTGCGCCGCCGGCACGGTGAATGCCGGATTCCACAGCACGTCGTGAAAGCCCGCCGCGATGCGCCACGCGCCGAGGGCATGAAAGAGCGTCGTGTCAGGGTCGGCGGATTCGTTTGAGTGGAATTCATAAAACAGCTGATGCCGTGGGTGCGCCGGGTCAACCAGCGTGACAAGCTCCTGGCGCAAGACTTCAACCTGCCCGTCTGTCAGGATGCGAACGCCCGCAAGATAACCGTTGGTTTCGTAGAAGGCGACCTGCTCGTCACTCAGCCGGTAGCCCGCCCACTCGTCAGCCGTTCGCGGCAGTTTAATGAGGTCGCTGATGAGCTCGTGATAGTAAGACAAGTCGTCGTTCATGGCTGATGCTTGTATGCCAGAAACGCCGCCCGCCATCAAGCGCCGGGCCGCCGCAAGCTGAGCATGTCCGGGGCCGGCATTACATTGATTTATTATCTCGGCAGCAGTAGGATGGCCGAGTTTGTGGACGCCTTTGGCAGCAAGACTCTAACCTCGTGGAGAAAACTATGCAGATCAGGAGCACCGTCGTAAGCGTTGCCGCTTTGCTCATGCTCAGTTTCCTGATGTTCGAGTCGGCGGAAGCCGTGAAAGCGGCTGGCTGGTCTACGAATGGGCCGAAGATCGTCAACCCCGCCGGCGGGCAGTTCGTTATTGCCGGCATCAACTGGTACGGCTTCGAGACCAGAGATAAGACCGCGCACGGCCTCTACGCCCAGGATTACGCGTACATCGTTAATCAGATCAAGCAGTACGGCTATAACACCATCCGCATCCCGTTCTCGAACGAGATGTGGGACACCGACCCCATCCCCAACTCGAACACGTCGAGCGCCTGCGCGAGCTGCAAGGGCAAGCACGTGCGCGACGTGTTGGCCATGATCGTCAACTACGCCGGCTCCCTCGGCCTGCATGTGATCCTCGACAACCACCGCTCCGAAGCCGGCAACTCCGCCGAAGGCAATGGGCTGTGGTACTACACGTCGGGCGGCAACTCGTACACCGAGCAGAAATGGATCAACGACTGGGTGAGCGCCCAACAGTGGGCGCACGGCATTAAGCAGACGCTTGGCGCGACCGACACGGTCGTTGTCAATTACCTGGCTTCGGACGGCTTCCCCGTTGTGTTGGGTTATGACCTGCGCAATGAACCGCATACCCCTTCGCGGACGGCTTATCTGAGTGGCGCGACCTGGGGCAGCGGCGACGGCATCTCGCCGGCGACCAACCCGAATCCGAATCCGTTCACGCCGTCCTGTGTGGCGACGGGGAGTTGTCATGACTGGCGGCTGGCGGCGGAGCGTTGCGGCGACACCATCTTCGGCGAAGCCTTCAGAAACGGTTGGGACTACCCGCTCATCTTTGTCGAAGGCGTCAGCACCTTCCCGACCGCCGCGGGGACACCGGCCAATGGGCCGTATGATTGGTACTGGAATGGCGGCAACCTGCTGGGCGTCAACGGCAATGCCAACAACCCCGGCGCGCCCATCGTCTTGAACGCCGGCGGCAGCGCTTCGGGCCTCGGCCCGGCGGTGAATAATCAAGTGGTCTACTCGGCGCACGACTACGGTCCGAGCCTTTACCAGCAGCCGTGGTTCAACGCCGGCACCTGCTACTTCAGCGGCTGCTCGTCATCGAGCCTGGCCGACATCTGGAAGAAGTTCTGGGCGCACCTCAACTTGACGAACGGCGTCAACCCGGTCGGCCCGAACAACACGGCCTACCCGTGGGGCAACACCGGCCACGGCGGCTATACGCAAGCGCCGATGTGGATCGGCGAGTTCGGCACGGGCAAGACCGACGCCGACATCGTCTCGGCGGGCGCGGGCTCGCAGGGCCAGTGGTTCACCGACATGGTCAACTTCATTCAGAGCAGCTACGTGACCGGCGGGGGGAACTATTCGGGTGTGCCTGTGTCGTACCTGAACTGGACTTACTGGTCGCTCAACACCGAAGACAGTTTCGGGCTGCTCGGCAACGGCTACACCGGCCTGGCGAATAGCAAGAAAGAATATTCGTTCCTGTGCGCCATCCAGCAAGCGCCGTTTGCCGTGGCGAACTGCGGCTCAACGGGACCGCTTCCCAACCCGCAATAACGAAACGAATGCCGAGACACGCAGGAGGCACGGAGAAAATTCCGCGCCTCCTGCGTGTCTCGGCGCATGCGTGCTTATCTTGCCTACTTCGATAATACTTCTTTAAAGAATTCAAGGGCGCGCGGGTCGCCGGTCTGGCCGAGCCAGAACATCGCCTGCTTGCGCACTTCAGGCTTGGCGTGGGTTTTGGCGATCTTGATCAGCAGCGGCACGGCTTCGTCTCTCGGGCGCTGGCTGATGGCAAAGACCGCCTGCTTCTGCACGTCTGTGTCGGCGTCCTCGCTCTCGACGGTTTTGCCCAGCACGTCGAGCGAGCGCTGGCCGGCGCGCTGGCCGACCCAGAAGAGCGCCTGCTTCTTCAGGTCGTTGTCCCTGTCGCTTTCGGCGACGCGGATCAGAAAGTTGGTGCCCTCGTCGCTGCCGCTTCGCTTCTGGTCGTCGTCGCCATCCCTATCTTTATTGACAAAGGCGGCGAAGATAATCTGCTTCTTCACCTCGTGGTTGTTGATCGTGCCATAGATGCTCTGCAAGGTGGTCATTGCCTGCGGGTCGCTGCTGATGCCGAGCGAGAAGGCCGCCTGCTTGCGCAGCTCGGTATTCTCCTGCTCGTTGCGGACGACTTCGCCGAGATAGGGGTGGCTGCCCGGCAACTGGCCCATCCAGAAGACGGCCGACTGGCGCACCTTGTTGTTAGTCGAGTTGCGCGCGAAGCCTTCGATGATCCCCTCGATGCGCGCGTCGTCATGCATGGCAATAGAGATCACGGCATTCTCGGCGGTCTTCGTCGAGTTATTGCCGTCAACGATGCCGCGCAGCAGCGCCAGGCTTTCGTCGGCGGTGGCGCGGCCCATCCAGTAGACCGGGTAGCCGCTGAAGCTATGCTCGCGGTCGAGGTTGTACAGCTCGACGCGCTCAAGCGTCGTGCCGGCGGCGTCATACTGCATGAAGACGCCGAGGTTGCGCGTCTCGATGCGCTGGCCTTTCTGATAGACGATGCCGTTAACGATGGTTTTGCCGCCGTGATCGTTGTTGAACTCGAGATCGACGCAGACGCCCGGGCGCACGTCGAATTGATAACCGGCCCAGAAGCGCGATTGCGCCGCGCGGCCACGGCTGATGGCGTTGTCGAGCTTGCCGCGCAGGCTCGCGCCATCAACCGGCGTGAAGTTGCCGCGCTGTGCGTAAGTGTGATCGGCAACCGTCAGGCTGACCACGAAGAGCAGGGCGATGGTGTAAAGAATCTTTTTCATGATGATCTCCTTTCGATGGCGTGAACCCCGGCGGCACACTGGCGCGAGATTCAAGTGTGCATAGACAAATTTTTCCTGACGCGCAAGCGGATCGCTTGCGCCAGGCCGTGCGGCGCAAGCGATCTGCTTGCGTCACATCGGCGGTAATGAATTAAACGTTACTTCAGCAGGTCTTCGAGAAACTTGATGGCTTCCGGGTCGCGGCTCTGGCCGATCCAGAAGACCGCTTCCTTGCGCAGTTCCGGCGCGGCGTCAGATTTGACGATGGCCATCAGCTTATGCAGCGCCGCCTTCTTATCCCGCGCCTGGGTGAGCGAGAAGATGATCTTCTTCTTCACCTCAATCGTCTTTTCCGCGTCGTAGAGCTGGCCGAGAAAATCCACCGTATTTTCGCCGCCGGTCTGCGCCAGCCAGAAGACGGTTTCGCCGCGCACCTGGGTATCGTCGCTGCTGCGCACGATATCCATGAGCTTGGCGCGCGCCTTCTGATTGTTCATCTGCGAGAGCGAGAAGATGATCTTCTTGCGAATCTCTGTGTCGCGCTCGCCGTCGTAGAGGCTGATCAGCTCGTCCGCCGCCTGGTCGCCGCCGCGCTGGCCGACCCAGAAGATGGCTTCCTGGCGCGACGCTTTGTCAGTGGCGCTGCGGGCGATCTCGAAGAGCTTGGCGCGCGCCGCATCCGAATGGCGCTGAGTCAGCGCGAAGATGACGCGCTTGCGAATCTGCGGGTCCGGGTCGGCGTCAAAGATTTGCATGAGCAACTGGTCATTGCTCGGATTGTCGCGCTGGCTGACCCAGAAGATGGCTTCTTCGCGCAGCCGCCGCGACGCGCCCGACTTCGCCATCTCTGTGAGCAGGGCATCGGCGCGCGGGCTGCTGTGTTGCGAGATGGCGAAGATCGCCGCTTTGCTGACCTCTTCATCCGGCGAGGCGGTGAATTCTTTCAGGAGGTCGAGGACGTTCTCGTCGCCGGTCTGGCCGAGCCAGAAGATCGCCGTCTTGCGCAGGTGCGAATCTGTGTTGGTGCGCGCAATGTCAACCAGCATCTCTTTGCCCTGTGCCGAGCGGTGCTGGCCGAGCAAGGAGACCGCCATCTCTTTCAGGTGGCGGCTGGCGTTCGGGTTGCGCAGGATGATCGCTGCCTGCACCGCGCCCTGTTCGGGATTGCCCATGAAGAGGCTCTGCAAAGCGATAGCTTTGGTCTCATCGCCTTCGATGTTGTCAATGTTGCCGACCGGCTGGCGCGTCGGCGTCTGCAAGCGCAAGGCTTCGGCGTCGCGCCGCCAGCGCGAGTTCGGGAACTGCGACATCAGGCGCGCAATCGTGCGGTTGGCAGCGTCAAAGTTCTCTTCTTTGACCTGCGCGTAACTGAGCCAGTAGAGCGCCGCATCCACCTCTTTGCCCTTCGGATACCTCTCGATGTACTGGCCGAACTTTTCGGCGGCCTTCTCCCACGATTCGTCGGCGATCAGGTCGCGCCCCTGGCGGAAGATGGCCACTTCGTCGCTCGAAGCGTTCGAGGTCTGCACGAAGCGGTTGAGCTTCTCAAGCTCTTGATTGTAAGCCCGCGCCGGGCGGATGATGCCGACCAGCGTAAACAATCCGTTGATGGCGAGCGCCAGCATAATGAGCGCGCCCAGGCTCGGGCGGCGGGTCGCCATGCGGCGTGAAGCCGGGGCGGCGTCAGCAAAGCGCCGCGTCGGAATGCTCTCCTGGTTGCGTGTCCGTGTGCCTCGGCGGCTGATCTGATTCAGATAATTGCGAAACATAATGGCTCCTTCGATGAATTAAAACGCCCGGCTGAGGGTCGGTGCCGCATAGACCTGCAAGGCGGTGATGATCTCTTTCTTCTCCATGCGCGCTTTGATCGTGCGCACGTCGTCGGGCACCGGTGCGTCCGCCAGATTGGCGATGTCGAGCAGGAACGGTTCAAGGCTGCCGAGCAGATCGCCGACCGGCAGGTTGCCGCGAGCTTCGGCAGCGCGACGTAGCAGCACGTTGTTAGCCAGCAACCGCCGCGCGCTCTGCCGCTCGTAAGCGAGATCGAACGCGCTGCCCCCTTCGCTGTTGCGGAACGAGCGCAGCAGCATTTGCGCGCGCTCGATGTGGCGACCGGTGTCGGCATCAACGAACGGATTAGCGATGGGCGAAGCCATCGCCACTTCGCTTGCGACCGGGGCCGCCTCATTCGTTGGCGGTTGATGGATGACATCGGGCTCTGCTTGCGGCGCATGCTTTCTGACATTCACATGATCTGGCACATGAACCGGAGCCGCACTGCGCTTGCCGGCTGGCGGCGCATTAACCGAAGCCGTCACCGGCGGATGGACTGGCGCGGCGTCACTGATTACTGGGCCTGGCGGCGGCGGCGCGGCTTCC
Organism: Blastocatellia bacterium; assembly: GCA_035275065.1. NCBI lineage: Bacteria > Pseudomonadati > Acidobacteriota > Blastocatellia > Blastocatellia bacterium. The sequence continues at coordinate 161,927 of DATENM010000014.1, read as the reverse complement.
GGCGTCTTGAGGATGGCGTGCAGCTCGCTCGGCGGCGGATTGCCGGGGGCGAGCAGCAGCCACGCAGCGGCCACAGCCATCACGAGTATCGCGGCGGCAGCGGCGTACTTGAGCCAAAAAAACGGGCGGCGCGCGCTCAACTGTTGCTCGATGCGCGCATCCAGCGGGCGGGCCTGAAAGCGCAGGCTGCCGAGCGCCTTCTCAATCTCTTCGATGTCCGGGTCAGGCTCGCCCGACCCATCCCACAAATAATCGTCTTTCATGCCCGTTCCTCCAGACCGAGCCTTTCGCGCAACAACTTCATGCCGCGATGCAGGTTGACGCGCACCGAAGCCGGTGTCATGCCGGTTCGCCCGGCAATCTCTGGCCCCGTCATGCCTTCGACCAGTCGCAAGACCAGCGTTTCGCGATAGGCTTCGGGCAAGCCGCGCACGACTTCGAGCATGCGCGCCGCTTCGTGCTCGGCTTCGGTATCGCAGTGGCTCGTGACCGGCATCTCGTCTGTCAACTCTTCGGTCTCGTGCGCCCGGCGGTAATAATCAACGGCGCGGTTGCGCGCGATCATTGCCAGCCAGCCGCCGAAGGCCGCCGCTTCGCGCAGCGAGCCGAGACGTTTGAGCGCCGACAGAAAAACATCCTGAACCAGATCGTCAACGTCGCGGTACGGCACGCGCGCCAGCAAGACGCCATGCACCATCGGCGCGTACAGCGCATAGAGCCGCCCGAAGGCTTCGCGGTCGCCGGCGCGCACGGCTTCGACCAGCGCGACTTCCGTAGACGCGACCGGCTCGCTCGTCACAGCGGGTTGAATTAGACTCGCCAGACTCAATACCTTGCCTGCCGTCTCCAATGCGCTCATTCACCGCCTCGCTCGTCCATAAAGACGCGGCACCCCGGCGAAGCGTTATCCGAGCTTGAAAGAATTTTAACCGCCAAGACGCCAAGATCGCCAAGAAGAGCTTTGTGTCCTCTTGGCGATCTTGGCGTCTTGGCGGTTAAGGCTTTGATTACCGCCTGGGTCTATTCAATGACTAAGCGGGCGGAGCGCGCGACGCTCTTGCCGCCGCTCGTGACAATGGCTTTCAAGTCGTATGTGCCAGGCGGGATGCTCTCCAACGGCAAGCCGCCGGCGAATTGAATGCGGCCTGTGGCGTCGGCAGCCGGCAGCTCGGCGGGGAGTTGCGCCAGCGTCTGCCCCTGTTGCGACAACTCAAGCATCAACTTCGGCGGGGCGCTGCTTCCCTTGGGCACATACGCCGTGAAGAAGAAGGATAACTGCTTGGACTTTGCCTTTGACACGACCTCGCCGAGATTCGGGTAGGCCAGCAATTCGCCAACGTGAAACGGATTGAAGGTCTTCTGTTCCTCAGCATTCAAACGCTCGGTACGCTTGATGAACACAATGTCACTGAGCCGGAGGTCCGTGTCACTGGCCGCCGGCACTTCAAAGGTGCCTTCGAGAACCCCTGCCTTTTTCGCCAACGCATCGTAAACCACCGTCTGCACCTGATAGCGACCGGGCGCAAGCTCGCCCTCGCGGTAAAACTGGATGTCCTGTTTTTGCAGGGCGGCAAGGTTGGCCATTGGGCCGGTCAACGCATAATGGTGGCTCATCTTTGTCACCGTGTCGTTGGCGGCGCTCTTGAAGGTCATCACGACAGAGAAATCTGTGGCAAAGGTTTTCGTTTTCTCATCCGTGCGAATGGCGAGGGCTTGCATCGGAACCTCGGCTACAGCGGTGACCAGCCCGGTGCGCGTCGTTTCGGGGAAGCTCATCGCCGACGAGCGGACAGGCAGGTCTTTTGGCCCGCGACCGCTGGCGGCAATCGCTAAGGCAGGGGTTTCATATTCGAGCACCGGCGAGTCGAACACCGAATTGATGGCGTAATAACCTTTGCGAGCCTGCACCGTCACGCCTGACCGTTTCACTTTCACTTCGATGCGGCGGAACTGCCCGTTTGCCGCCTGGTCTTTGGGCGCGTAGCTCAACATGTAATAGGTGCGCAGCTCTTCGTCGATGCGGCCCATGCGGCCCTTGAAATCATTAGTGTTATTAATCAGGAAGCCGCCCGTCTGGTCGGCCAGTAGCCCGAGGCCGCTGCGCGGGTCCAGCCTGAGAATATCTTCATTGCGCTCCAACTCTTTCGTCATCGGCCCGGTGTGATCCGCGCTGGTCGCCAGCTCAGTCATGCGCAAGTTGCTTCGCGATTCGATCTCCTTTTTCGTCTCGGTCTGGGCGCTTTCGACGCGCAGCCCCGCCGCGTCAATCGTATAGATGCTGACGTTGGCGGCATTGGCCGTGCTGATGAGCGCGCGCATAAACGGTTCGACGTTCGACGGCAGCGCGATCCCCTCCGAGAAAAAAATCACCGCCTTGCGGCCCGGAATGGCCCGCAGCGAATTGACGACCGCAGTCAGGCCGTTGATCGTCGCATGTCCCTGCTGTTCGCGTTGTAGCGCCTCGAAGCCTTCCGACAGTTGGAGCTGCAACGTCAGCATGTCTTTTTTGGACAGATAGAATGGGTCGCCCTCGGGCCGGGCGGCCGGGTTGTAGCCCTGGACGAAGCCGGACAGTTGGTCTCTCACCTGCCGGGACTCTTGTATGTTGGTTTGGTAAATGGCCCCGCTGACTTCACCTGTGCGCTCGACAGCCGCCTTGACGAGTTGCGCGTCTTGCGTCGGAGGTTGCAGGACTTGCAGCGCGAGGCCGGTGATGTAGACGCCCATGCGACTGCCCGACTTCATGTTTTCATTGACGTAGTTCAACGCCGCGTCGCGCGCCCGCGGGCGGCCTTCGGGAGTCAGGCGATCAAAAATCAGGGCCGTCGTGGTCATCCCGGCTAAAACATCATTCGATGCCGGCGATCCGCTCACCGGCTTAGATGGCGTGGCGGTTTTCGCTGCCGTTTCGGCTTCGGCCAGTTCACGAGTCACCAGGCGGACGGAGGTGATCGGCTGAAGCACGCCGTTTTCATAAACTTCGAAGTCGGCAGCCGTCAGCCCCTTGACCGGACGCCCGGCCTTGTCTCGAACGATGACATCAACCGGAACTTCGACGCCGCTAACCACCACCTTCTGGTCTTTTTGTTGTTCGGAGCCTGTCTGGACTCTGGGACCGGCATAGAGCAGGTTCGCGGTCAGGAGTCCGACAACCAGTAGAGTCTTTATGTTGAAGTGCATGGCAGAACCTCCTTCATGCGATTGTCTGGCCTCAAGCAGCGTGAATAGCGATTGGCTTGAACCCGCCCGGACAACTCGCACAAACGATAAACCAAAAATAAACCGGGCCCCTGGCACGGTCACACATTGAGAAGATCGTCACATTGAAGCGGGCGTAGCATAGCACAGGTGTAAAGGCGTTGAAAGAAAACTGCTCGGTGTCTGACGGGCCATTTCAAGGGACAGGCTTTCCCGCTATGGCGATGCGAACGTCCGTGGCGCGCGCGCCGAGGTGCACGAGCACCGCTTTGACGAAGAGGGTGTCGGCGGCGGCGTTCAGGCTGGTGAACAGGAGCTTGCCGTTTTGGTAGTAGGTCACCTGGTGGTTTTCGACGACGATGCGAAACACGTCGCCCGCGGCGTATGGGGTTTCGCCGGCATAGGCGTTGTTCTCGCGAATCTCGGCCACCGCTTTGGCGGTCAGCTTGATGGCGAAGTCTACGCTGGCAAAGTTTAATTCCGAAGGGTCGCGCGTCAGCCCCACCATGCGCGTCTTGTCGGTCTCGGACGCGGTGAATTCGATGTAGCCGTTGCCGCTTGACAGGCGCTGCTCGGAGCGCGCTTCAGCATCAGCCAGGCTATCGCTGCCGGTCGTCTTTTCCAGACCGCTGCCCTTGACGGCGCAATTCAATAAGCCTGTCCATGTCACCGGCTGTGTCGCGCCCGAATGAGTCTCGCTCGCGGTTGCCGGCGTGGCGGATGATGTGACAGTGGCCACATTGCGGCGCGGCGCGGCAGGGCGGGCGGGCGCGGTGCTTGCGGGCAATCGCGTCGCGGCGCTCGCCGGGGTGTCAGGCGGCGGCGCGGTGGTTTCATATTGCTCACGCCCTGACATCGGCGGAATCTGCACGACAAAGACATCGCGGCGCGATGCCGAGCCCCAGTTGCTCGTGAAGGCGGCGAAGCGACCGTCGCGGCTCAGGTTGGCGCGCGGCGAATCGGCGTAGTCGCGATAAACCGAATGATGATGCGCCAGCCGCCGGACGCGCCCCGAGCCGTCAGTCGCGACCAGCAGCAATTCGTTCTTGAAGACCCCGGAGCTTGGCAGCTTGTTGGCGAGGAAGGTGCTGACCAGCGCCCAGTTTTCGTCGTCCGCGAGCAGCGACACATGGCCGCTCAAGCTCCAATCCGTGCCGAAGCCGACGGCGGTGTTGAAGCGGTGCGGACTGGCAAGCTGGCGAAAGGTGTAACGGTTATTCCAGTTGTCTGCGCCGATGATCGTGCCGCGCCCGCAATCGTGATGGCCGGGCGCAAAGTCCGGGCCGCCGTCTTTGAGGTCGCTGATCCGTTTGCTCTGCAAATCGACGACGCGCACTTCGATGCCGCTGTCGGGCGGTGGCGGCGGCGGGTCGGGCAGCTCCATCGTCACGACCAGATAACGGCCCGTCTTGTCCACCTGCACTTCATTGACCTGCGGCTCGTTGATGGCGTAGAGCGCGTTCGTGCCGCGCTTCCACGCCGCGTAGCCGACGACCTTGTAATCGTTGCGCGAGCTTTTCAGGTGAAAGGCGAAGGTGTCGTCGTCGAGCGAGCGGCTCATCTGCCAGATGGTGTCGCCCGGCACCTGACCGGCGAAATCATGCACCAGCTCATAATTGTTCATGACGACGTTGTAGCTGTAGAGCCGCAGGCCCGAATGACAATAGACCAGATTATTATCCGTGCCGCTCCAGATCACATCGTCGGCCCACGGATAACCGCCTTCGGGCAGCGGGTGTTGAAACAGCTTGCGCCGCGTCGTCACCCCGAAGTTATCCGGGTCGAAGCCGAAGAGGATCGCCTGGTCATCGATCTTGACGTAGAGGCGCGTCGAGTCTTTGTTGAACGTCGGCCAGTAAGAGTAAGGCGTTTCGGCGAACTTGCCGTCACGCTGATCGGTGACGCGAATCAGCGTCGTGCCGAAAACCGGATCAACGAAAGTGCCGCCGGCTTCAGGCAGCGGCGGCGGCGCGGGCTCGGCATAGACGCGGCGGTCGGTCTTGACAGTGTGCGCAGCGGTCGGGCGCGGGCTTGCCGTTTGCGGCGTGCGCGCGGCGGATTGACGCGGCGTGGTCTGCGCTACAGCGCCGAGCGGTGCGATCAATAAAAGCAGCGCCACATCGGCGCGCTTCGTCGTGGTGTGGTTGATGTTATAGATCGGCCTCTTCATTGCCGGTTACGCGCACACTCCTTTCTGAGCTTACTGAAAATGATATTTGTCCCTGGATTCCACTTTGTGTCATAAGTTTACGTCTGTTAAGCTAAATTTCGTCAGTTCGCCCCTCCTCACGCGGCATAACTGCTTTGGAAAACAATCTTGAGATCGTGGCAGGCGCGTTGCTTTGCCTGCTTCGGAACGAGACTGCGCATGGTGGAACCGCTTATGCAAAGAGGGGATTTACGACCGCACCGCTCAATCATTTTCCTGCTGGCCGTCTTGGCCGTCACGGTGATCGCCGCGCAGGCGCAGCCGCCGGCACTGTGGTCGCCACGCGGGCCGGGCGGCGGCGGCGCGCTGTTCGCGCCCATCTTCAGCCCATACAACGCTAACGAAATCTATCTCGCCTGCGACATGAGCGAGCAGTTCCATTCGACCGATCTGGGCGCGTCGTGGGCGGTCACTGACTTTCGCCAGATTCAAGGCAACCGTGAAGCCCAGGTGCGCTTCACGAGCGACCCGGCAATCCGTTATGCGCTCGATTACACGGGCGACCTGACGACGCCATCGCGCAGCACAGACGGCGGCGCGACCTGGCATCAATTGGTGAGCGACCCGACCGATGGCGGCGCCTATGCGCTCTTTGTTGACGACAGTCTGACGAGCCGCGTCCTGGTCTCGGATTATTCGACGGTTTACTTTTCGAGCGACGGCGGCGCGAGCTTCGCGCAGAAATTTACGACCGCAAGCGGCAACGGCTGCTTTGTCGCCGGCGCGTTCTTTGACGGCGCGAATATCTATGTCGGCACCAATCTCGGCTTGCTCGTGTCAACCAACGGCGGCGCGAGCTTCGCGCTCGCAAGCGTCGGCGGCATACCCGCGGGACAGGCCATCGTCTCGTTTGCCGGCGCGAAGCAGAACACGACGACGCGCTTCTTTGCCGTGACGCTCAACTCAACAGATGTTTATCCGGGATTGTTCACCGAAGGCTCTTACGCGAGTTATGCGGGCATCTACGCGCTCGACTGGGGGCAGGCCAACTGGACGTTAAAGACATCGGGCATCGCCACGGGCGACGACCCATTCTTAGTGGTGATGGCGCGCGGCAACATCTCGGCGGCCTACGTTGCCGGACAGCAGGAGGCGAACGAGTTCCCCATCATCTACAAGACGACCAACGCCGGCACGAGCTGGCAGAGCGTTTTTTTAACGACGAACAATCAGAACATCTCGACCGGCTGGTCGGGGCGCGGCGGCGACCGCGACTGGAGCTATGGCGCGGGGGCGCTCGGCTTCACGGTAGCGCCCACGGATGTCAACCGCGTCGTCTACACAGACCTGGGATTCGCGCACCTGACGACCGATGGCGGCTCGACCTGGCGACAGATGTACGTCGCGCCGGCTGACCAGAATCCCGCGGGCCAGCTCACGCCCAAGGGGCACACGTATCACAGCGTCGGCCTCGAAGACACCACCTGCTGGTGGCTGACCTGGAGCGATGCCAGCAACCTGTTTGCTTCCTACTCGGACATCAAAGGGACGCGCAGCACAGATGGCGGCGCGGGCTGGTCATTCAATTACAGCGGCCAGGGCTACAACTCGACCTATCAATCGCTGAAGCATCCCGTGACCGGCACGCTCTATGTCGGCACGTCGTCGGTTCACGATATGTATCAGAGCACGCGCTTGACGGATTCAACGCTCAACGGCGGCAGCGGTGAGCTACTCTACTCGACAGACAAAGGCGCGACCTGGCAGCGGCTGCACAACTTTGCGCATCCGGTCATCGGCCTCGCTATTGACCCGACGAACGCCAGCCGCATGTACGCCAGCGTCATTCATTCGACGCAGGGCGGCATCTTCGTTTCGAGCAACATTCAAAACGGCGGCGCTTCGACGTGGACCAGGCTCGCCAGCCCGCCGCGCACCGAAGGCCACCCGTTCAATGTCTATGTGCTGAACGACAGCGCCATCGTCTGCACCTATTCGGGCCGCCGCAACTCGGCGGGCGCGTTTACTGCAAGCTCCGGCGTCTTCCTCAGCACCGACGGCGGCGCGACCTGGCTGGATCGCAGCGACACAGGGATGCGTTACTGGACAAAAGACATTCTCATCGATCCGAACGACGCGACGCAGAGCACATGGTATGTCTGTGTGTATAGCGGCTGGGGCGGGCCGCCGAACGGTTTAGGCGGGCTGTACCGCACGACGAATCGCGGCCAGTCATGGACAAAGATCAACAGCCTCGACCGTGTCGGCTCGGTGTCCATCAATCCGCTCAACCCGAATGAGATGTATCTCACGACCGAAACCAACGGGCTGTGGTATTCCAACAACATTAGCGCCGCACAGCCGACCTTCAGCGCCGTCACCTCGTACCCCTTCCGCCAGCCGGAGCGCGTCTTTTTCAATCCTTATAACCCCGCGGAAATCTGGGTGACCAGCTTCGGCAACGGCTTGCGCGTCGGCAGCAGTTGCGGCTATCAGTTAGCGGCATCGGGCGGCTTCTTCAAAGAAAGCGGCGGCAGCGGCAGCGTCGCGCTGACGTGCGGCGCGGGCTGTGGCTGGGCGGCGGCGAGCAATGACGCCTGGATCATCCTGACCTCGGCGACCAGCGGCAGCGGCAGCAGCGTTATCCATTTTGAGGTGCGCGAGAACTTCACCGGCTCGCCGCGGCAGGGAAGCCTGACCATTGCCGGGCAGAGCTATGCGGTGATTCAAGACGCGGGGATGCCGGACTGCAATTATGTGCTTTCGCCGGTGAGCCGTGTAAGTTCGGCGGCGGGCGGCAGCTTCAGCTTCAGCGTTTTCACCGCCGCGCACTGCGCCTGGCAAGCTACGCCGAATGTTGACTGGATCACGATCAGCTCAGGCAGCCCGGGCATTGGCAATGGAGTGGTGAACTACACGGTCGCGCCGAACTCAACGGGCGTGGCGCGCAAAGGCCGCATCCGCGTCGGCAATCAGATTTTCATGGTGAAACAAAAAGGCAGCTAGTTAATCGGGCGGGGTCGGCGGCGTTCGACCTGGAGAGTGGCGCATCGCTATTCGTCTTCGGGCAAGAGATCAGCGACCAGCATTGACCAGCCCGGCACGGCATCGCCGGCATCGGCCATATCGCCGCGGCGAAAGATGATCGGATTATCTGGATCATCGTGATGATAAGATTTGATGACGTCGGGGCTGAGCAGATCAACATCCCACACGCAGAGTGTGCCGGCGGCGAAATAATCCCGGCGCTTTGTCTCCATCCTTCGTTCAGCCTTTGGCCCATAGTCCTCTTCGCTGCGAACTTCGACGGCAAAGACGGGCGCCCCCTCGAGAAATCTCATCCGTGTCGGCTTGCCGGTGTACCACGCCGCGTCGGGGCTGAAGGACTTGCGGTTCGGTAGATTCACGATGAAGCCGGCATTATCAGGGACTGCATAGCCTGATTTCGTTTTATGCTCATGCTGGCGGAGGCTCGCATAGACCTCGCCGCCGGCGCGACTGGGCCAGAATCCTGTGGGTGACATACGTATAATCTCTCCGTCGACAAGCTCGGCCTTGCCGTGTTCGGGGATGAGATAAAGATCTTCAATAGTCGCCTCGACTTTCGTGGTCATAATGGATCCTCGCGGGCCAATCATACCACGAAACTCCCTTTGACGAATCCTCGGTTAGAGCTTGCGGCTTGCCGCGCGCGCCGCCGACGATTAGACTCATCGCGCTATTCTGACCGTCACACCTGGGAGGCGATATGCCACAAGTCAACACCGTGCGTGGCCCTGTTGACACCGAGCGTCTCGGCGTCACGCTGATGCATGAGCATGTATTCATTCTCTCGGCGGAGATCATGCAGAATTATCCCGAAGGCTGGGGCGATGAAGAGCGGCGCGTCAGCGATGCCATCGCCCGACTTAACGAGTTGAAAGCGCGCGGCGTGGACTCAATCGTTGACCTCACGGTCATCGGCCTGGGGCGCTACATCCCGCGCATCGAGCGCATCGCCGCCGCCACCGATCTCAATATCATCGTCGCCACGGGCGTCTACACCTACAACGACGTGCCGATGTACTTTCACTTTCAAGGGCCGGGCACAGAGCTTGGCGGCCCGGAGTTCATGGCCGACATGTTTGTGCGCGACATCACTGAAGGCATCGCCGGCACCGGCGTCCGCGCGGCGATCTTGAAATGCGCCACCGATCAGCAAGGCGTCACGCCGGGCGTCGAGCGCGTGCTGCGCGCCGTAGCCCACGCGCACCGTCAAACCGGCGTGCCGATTTCAACACATACTCACGCGCACACCGAACGCGGCCTCGAACAGCAGCACATCTTCGAAGAAGAAGGCGTTGACCTGTCGCGCGTCGTCATCGGCCATTCGGGCGACACCACCGACACAGACTACCTGGAGAAGCTGATCGCCAGGGGATCGTACATCGGCATGGATCGCTTCGGCATTGACGTGCTGCTGCCGTTTGAAGACCGCGTCAACACCGTGGCGCGAATGTGTGAGCTGGGTCATGCAGACAAGATGGTGTTGTCGCACGACGCCGCTTGTTTCAATGACTGGCTGCCGGAAGCGGCGCTGCCCGTAGTGTTGCCGAACTGGCACTATCTGCACATTCACAACGACGTGATCCCGGCGCTCAAGGCGCGCGGCGTCACCGACGAGCAGTTGCATCAGATGTTAGTGGAAAACCCGCGGCGAATTTTTGAAAGGCAGGGGGCATACTGATTCTTCACAAGTTCAGATCAGAAATGCGCGACAGTCCTAATCGGGCAGGGCCTATTCATTCTCGGCCATTGGGTCAGACCTCCAAATTGAACAGTTCAACCCTTGTGTTCAATAGTATAGCAAATAGACGGGCAATCCCAAACGAGGTTCAAAGCGTCTTGATCGGTTAATACAAGCGTTTTTGGTCTGAATTGATAGGGAGATGCAGGAGTCCGTCGCTGCATAGTACGCCTCAGTTTTATTGCTTGACGAAGCCCGGTTAAACGAATAAAAGTACAGAAACGCTTGTGAGTTTGTAGCTACTATTTTTGTCGAGGGCTTCTGTACCTGCTATCCTCACCGATATGAAATAGTCAATTGAGAAATCGGCAAGATATTTGCGCGGCATGGGACTGTCTCGAAAGCTACCTGCGAGCAGTCATCATAAAAGGAGGAACATGATGGACGAGCAAAAAGAAGCGGTGCGGTTGGCCGGGTCTGACCTCCACCGCTCCCGACATGTCTGCGCCTTCTTTCATAAAAAGGATGAGGAATATCAGGTTCTTCTACCCTTTGTGAAAGAAGGGTTCGAGCAAGGTCATAAAGCATTCCACATCGTTGACCCGGCGCACCGTGACGAGCATCTGCGTCGGCTCAGTGAGGCCGGCATTGACGTGGTCGAGGCCGAGCGCAGTGGTCAGCTTGAGGTCCGACGCTGGGAGGATGCTTATTTGCGTGAAGGACACTTTGACCAGGATGCGATGCTCGCCTTAATCGAAGAGGTGCTGAGGGGCGGAAAGGCTCAGGGCTTTCCACTGACCCGTCTGGTCGCCAATATGGAGTGGGGGCTTGAAGACCGGCCAGGGGTTGATGACATCGTCGAGTATGAAACACGGCTGAACTTCATTCTGCCGAAGTACGATGACGCGGTCGTCTGAACGTACGATCTCGCCAAGTTTGGCGGGGGCGTCGTGATGGACATTCTCCGCACTCACCCGATGGTAATCATTGGCGGAGTGCTTCAAGAGAACCCTTTCTTCGTGCCGCCCGAAGAGTTTCTCAAAGAATTACATGAGCGCAGGCGTAAGGCGTCCGACCGATTAATCTGAAAACATCACTCACTGGGGCGACGTTGCCAGACAATAACGATGGAGACGCTTCCTGAAGAGATTAAAACCCTTCGCCGGCGCGTTCGAGATTTAGTCGCGATCTCGGCGCTGCCCGCAGTATGGATAGGCTATGACCCGCCGCAGATTGCCGAAAGCCTCGCGGATGTGCTGCTGAGTGCGCTACGTGCGGACTTCATCTATATCCGGGTTAGAGGCCATTCAGATGAAGCGCCAATCGAGGTGATCAGACCTAAACAAGGGGCGAACGCCGCCGACCACACACGAGAGATCGCGGCGGCGGTCGCGCCCTGGTTTAAATCCAACGCATCCGGCCCACCTCTATCTATCCCGAACCCTTTAGGGGGCGGAACTGTGCGGCTGGCCATCATCCCCATCGGGCTCATACATGAGGAAGAATACGGAGCTTTGGTAGCTGGCTCAACGAGGCCGGACTTCCCCACAGAAACTGACCGTCTCTTATTAAGTGTCGCTGTTAATCAGGTGACAATCTTGTTCCAACGCAACCAGGCCGAGGCGTCCTTGCGCCGCACTCAGCAGGAGCTTAGAGATTTCGTTGAGAACGCCTCCATCGGCATGCACTGGGTCGGGCCGGACGGAATTATTCTCTGGGCCAACCAAGCCGAGATGGATCTGCTCGGGTACTCTCGCGACGAGTACATAGGACACCCTATATCCAAGTTCCATGTCGATGAGGACAAGATTCGCGACATGCTCCGCCGGCTTTCCGACAAGCAAACGCTACACAACTACGAGGCGAGGCTGCGGTGTAAAGACGGTTCGATTCGTGACGTGCTCGTCAACTCCAACGTGTTGTGGGAGGGGGACAAGTTTGTCCATACGCGCTGTTTCACTCGTGATATAACTGAGCAGAAAAAGGCCGAAGAAGCAATGCACCTGCTCTCTTCTATCGTCGAGTCATCAGACGATGCGATCCTCAGTAAGAACCTGGACGGAATAATACTCAGTTGGAATAAGGGTGCGGAGCGGCTTTACGGGTACACGGCAGATGAGGTAAAGGGCCGGCCAGTATCATTACTGATGCCGCCCGAGCGCGAGGATGATTTCCCAAAGATTATGGAGGCGCTGAGACGCGGGGAGCGGGCCGAGCATTATGAGACCGAACGCAGGTGCAAAGACGGAAGGATCATCCATGTCTCTCTGACCATTTCTCCTATAACGAATGCCAAAGGGGAGATAACCGGCGCTTCGGCGGTCGCCCGCGACATAACCGAGCGGAGGAGATTAGAAAGAGAGAGGGAGGAACTGTTAGCTCGCGAGCAGGCGGCGCACGCCGCCGCTCTGGCGTCGGCTGAGAAACACCAACTCATGCAGGAACGGTTGACCCATCTGGTTGACGCCTCAGCGGTACTCCTCTCTACATTCAACGTGGACACGATTCTGTCTACGATCATCGACCTGGCAAAGCAAGTGCTGGCAGCCGATGCCTACGCGGTCTGGCGTTATACTCATTCAAATAGCCTCTGGCGGCTCATGTCATCCGATGGCCTGTCGGAAGGGTACATACAAAACGCAGGCACCATACTGCAAAGCGCCAAGCCCGCACAGATACCGCAGATCATCGCTGAAGATGTGACGAAGGACGAGGCGCTCCGGGGAAGACTGGAGGCGCACCAACTTGAAGGGATCAGATCCTTGTTGGTTGTGCCGTTGAGCATCCATGGAGAGAGCGCCGGCACGGTCGGATTTTATTACAGACAACCGCATCACTTCGACCAAACGAACGTGCGAGTTGCTTCTGCCTTGGCTAACCTCGCCGCGGCGGCGATTGGCACGGCAGAGCTGTATGAGGAGCAGAGCCGGTCGCGGAAGCAGGCGGAGGAGGCCAGCCGAGCCAAGGACGAGTTTCTGGCCATGGTGTCGCACGAGTTGCGCACCCCGCTCAATGCAATAGTGGGCTGGACCGCTATGCTCCGCACTGGCAAGGTCGATGAGGAGATTCGGGATCGTGCCATTGAAACCATCGAGCGCAATGCCCGGTCGCAAGCGAAGCTCATAGAGGACCTGCTGGACATCTCGCGCATCATCACCGGCAAGCTGCGCCTCAACGTCCAGCCCATCGAGCTATCGTCCGTCGTGGGGGCCGCCGTGGATGTGATCCGGCCCGCCGCAGCGGCTAAAGACATTCAGCTGCAGGTAGTCCTCGACCCGGATGCCGGGCTGGTGTCAGGCGACCCGGAACGGCTACAGCAGGTGCTGTGGAATCTCTTATCCAACGCGGTGAAGTTTACGCCGAAGCAGGGTCGGATTCAGGTCCGACTGCAGCGGCTCAACTCGCACGTCGAGGTTACAGTCAGCGATACCGGAGAGGGGATCACTCCCAATTTTCTGCCCTTCATGTTTGACCACTTCCGCCAGGCCGACACCTCTTACACGCGGAAGCACGGCGGGTTGGGCCTGGGACTTGCGATCGTGCGCCACTTGGTCGAGTTGCACGGAGGCAGTATATCAGCCTACAGCGGCGGCGAAGGCCAGGGGGCCACATTCACCGTGAAGTTCCCGCTAATGATAATCCACGCGCCTGTCCCTTATGCAGCCAGCCCGCTGCAGGGGAGAGAACAGACACTCTCAACTTCAGTCCCCTTTGAATGCCCGCAGTCGCTGGCCGGTATGAGACTGCTGGTAGTGGAAGACGAGCCGGACGCACGTGATCTTCTAAAGCTTATGCTTGAGCAATGCGGAGCTGTGGTGAAGGCCGCCGGCTCTGCGAAAGAAGGGTTGCAGGAGGTAGAGGAGTGGAAGCCGGACCTTTTGATTTCAGATATTGAGATGCCGGAAGAGGATGGATACACACTAATCCAGAAGATTCGCTCGACTGAAGCGCGGGCAAGCCGGTTGCCGGCGATAGCCCTCACCGCACACGCAAGAGCTGAAGATCGGATGCGGGCGCTCCGATCAGGGTATGATGCTCACGTCGCTAAACCGGTAGAAGTTAATGAGCTTGTAACAGTGATAGAGGGTTTGGCCAGGACAACCGGCAAGTTATAAAGAGCCAGCAGTATTTAGGTCAGAACAGTTTTGTAAGCAGGCCAATTAAAGCGGCGGTTTTGCCTTTTGACTATGCCGGGCTAGGCCGAACTGAATCCGATTTGTTTCAACAGTAAAGGTTTAGCAATAAAACAGAATTACAAGGGATGATTAAGAATTGAACGGAATAACTATTCTGTTTAATGGTAGGGTCTATAGCGATATCTTCTAATAGACTTTACTGTTGCTAGCCAAAGCAAGAATTTGACTGTACGGTTCAATTTTGAAAATTATGGGTCAGGAGCCTGATCTCAAAGTTGGGCGCACCGGCCATTCAGACCGTGTGTCCTTGATGCTCGATGCGCTGCCCACGCTTCACCGCTCAGAGGCTATCAACCCGGCGCGCACCTGCGCGGCCTGGCCATCTCGCTAGGCTATTCAAACGACAACTCATCATCCGGCGATGATACTTTCGTGACCGAACCATCCCGTAAAGGGGCGTATCAGAATCTCAAACTGAGCTTCCATGAAGCGGCGGCGACCGCGTAGAATCGTTGGCGCTTGCAGCGAGAATCAGGCCAGCGCAATTTTGAGGAGACCGATGATTCGACCCTTTGATTATTCCGGCATTACTCGCGACGCGCGCGGCATCGCGCATTACGACAGCCGGCCCGCCTCGCTCGTCGAGATGCTGCGCCTGACCGTCGAAGGCTCGCCCGACCACGAAGCCATCGTCGAGATCGGCGGCGAGCGCATCAATTATCGCCAGCTCTGGGAACGCGCGGCACGCGTCAGCGGTGGATTGCGCGCCGCGGGCGTGGCGCGAGGCGACCGCGTGGCGATTCGCCTGGGCAATGGCTTGAGCTGGGTGCTGGCGTTTTTCGGTGTCGAGATGGCCGGGGCGGTCGCCGTGCCGGTCAACACCCGCTTCAGCGAAAGCGAAGTGGATTACGTTGTCAACGACAGCGGCGCGGCTTATGTCTTCATGCCCGACGCAGCGTTGCCTGACGGCGAGCCGTTCGTGGTTGACGATTTGCAACTGCCGGATGTGGCGGCGATCTTTTACACCAGCGGCACGACCGGCTTTCCCAAAGGCGCGATGACGACGCACGAGAACTTTCTGACCAACTCGGAAACCTGTCGCCGTGTCGTCAGCTTGCCGACCGATGGCAGTATTCGCAATCTCGTATCGGTGCCGCTCTTTCACGTCACCGGCTGCAACAGCCAGTTGATTCCGACCGTCGAAACCGGCGACACGCTGGTCATCATGCCGGCGTTTGAAGTGCAGGCGTTTTTGAAAGCCATTGACGAGCAGCGCATCAACCTGCTCACCTCTGTGCCGGCGGTCTACTGGTTCGCCATCAATCAACCGAACTTCAAAGACCTCGACACCTCGCGGGTGAGATGGGTGTCGTACGGCGGCGCGCCCATCGCCCCCGATCTGGTGGCGCGCATCATGGAATCGTTTCCCAATGCGCGCGTCGGCAATGGCTTCGGCCTTACGGAATGCGCGTCGGTGGCGACCTTCCTGCCGCACGAGTACGCGCACCTGCGGCCTGAAACGGTCGGCTTTGCCGCGCCCGTCGTTGATCTCGACCTGTTCGAGCCGGACGAGCAGAGCGGCATCGGCGAGTTATTGATTCGCGGCGCGAACGTCGTCAAAGGTTACTGGAACAAACTCGAAGCGACCGCCGAGACTTTCGTTGACGGCTGGCTGCACACCGGCGACATGGCAAGGCTCGATGCCGATGGCTTTGTGCAGATCGTTGACCGCAAGAAAGACATGATCTGTCGCGGCGGCGAGAACGTCTATTGCGTCGAAGTCGAGAACGCGCTGGCGGCACACCCGGCAGTCTTTGAGGTCGCGGTCATCGGCGTGGCCGACGAGATGATGGGCGAAAAGGTCGGCGCGGTCGTCGTGCCGCGCCCCGGTCAGTCACTGGATGTGAGCGACCTGCTGACCTTCGCTCGCCGGCTGCTAGCCGATTTCAAGGTGCCGCAGTACGTCTTCATTCGCAAAGAGCCGATGCCGCGCAATCCCGGCGGCAAGATGCTCAAGCCCGTCCTCAGACGAGAGACCGAGTGGGGCAAACCCATACGCTAGCGGCAATCCGCCGCCGCGCCGCGTCCGTAAGCTTCAAAACGATTCCACACCCTCTGGAGGACGCTTTGAAGAAACTGGCCGCGCTCGTGATGCTGCTCGCGCTCGGTGTGCCCGGCGCATCACAAACATCGCCCGCAACCCGCCGCCTCATGCCGATGGCTGAACGGCTGGCCGACGCGGTGACGATCTACCGCGATAGCTTTGGCGTGCCGCATGTCTTCGGCAAAACGGACGCGAGCGTCGTCTTCGGCATCGCCTACGCGCAGGCCGAAGATGATTTCCAGCGGATCGAAGACGGCTACCTCCGCGCCCTGGGCCGCGCCGCCGAAGTCTACGGCGAGAAGGAGCTGCAAGCCGACCTGTTGAACCGCGCCATGGAAGCGGTGCGGCTGTCGCAGCAGTCTTACAAGCAGATGCCGGTTGCGTTGCGCGCGCTCTGCGATGCCTACGCCGAAGGCTTGAACTATTTTCTCGCGCATCACCCGCAGGCCCGCCCGCGACTCATCACGCACTTTGAAGGCTGGCACGTGCTGGCCTTTTACCGCTATAGCTGGTTTGTCGGCGACCTTGGGTTCCTGAGCGGATTGAAAGACGAAGAGCTGAAGATTGCGCGTGTCGTTCTGCCGGAGCACGACAACCGGCACGGCTCGAATGGCTGGGCGATTGCGCCCGCCAAGAGCGCCACCGGCCATGCCTTGTTGTTCCTCAACCCGCACGACGAGTACTTCAGCGTCACGCCATACGAGATGCACCTGCACAGCGAAGAGGGATGGAACGTTTCCGGCGATGTCTTTGTCGGCGAGATGCTGCCCGACCTCGGGTTCAATGAGCATCTCGGCTGGACGCTGACGAACAACTACCCGGATGTCGGTGACCTCTACGCAGAGACCTTTGACGACCCGCGCCGGCCACTGGCGTACCGCTACGGCAGCGGCTATCGCTTGGCGACCGAATGGCGCGAGACGGTCAAAGTCAAAACCGCGGCGGGCGTCGAGGAGAAGCCATTCACGTTTCGCAAAACGCATCACGGGCCGATCATCGCCGCGCGCGACGGCCACCCGCTCGCCATCAAGCTGGCGAAGTATGAAGCAGGCGACCGCGGCTTCATCCAGCAGTTTTATGCAATGGGCCGGGCGCGCACGCTCAAAGAATTTCAGGCCGCACTCGCCCAGCAAGGACACATCTATCACAACATCATTTATGCAGACCGGGCCGGCAACATCTTCTATTACTATGGCGGCGCGGTGCCGCGGCGCTCGGCGCGGTTCGACTGGTCGCAACCGGTTGACGGCAGCAACCCCGAAACCGAGTGGCGCGGCTATCACACGATGGCCGAGATGCCGCAACTGCTCAACCCGAAAAGCGGCTGGGTGCAGAACTGCAACTCGTCGCCGTTCACGACGCTCGACCGCGACAATCTGAACACAGCCAGCTACCCGCCTTACATGGTGCGCGAAAGCGATAACGAGCGCGCACGGCTGTCGCGCAAGCTGCTCACAGGCGCGGATAAAATCTCTTTCGATGGGCTGATGCGGCTGGCCTTTGACACACGCGTCAACGAAGCGGCAAAGGAACTGCCGCTCTTGTTCGCCGAGTGGGAAGCGTTGCAGCAGAGCGACGCGGCGCGCGCCGAGCATCTGCGCCCGGCGGTCGAAGCGCTGCGGGCGTGGAATCAGATCAGCACGATTGATTCGACCGCGATGACTTTGTTTGCCGTCTATCACAGCCGGCTCTATGACGGCTATCAATGGCGTCCGCAGTCGTATTTCTTCGCCGCCGATTCACAGCCGGTCAAAGCCGGCGCGAGAGTGAAGGCGCTTGAAGAGACGCTCGTGGCGCTCGAAAGAGATTGGGGAACCTGGCGCGTCGCGTGGGGCGAGCGGACGCGCTTGCAGAGGCCCGACGCGGCAGGCGACGCGCCATTCTCTGATGCGCGACCGAGCCTGCCGGTCGCCGGCGCCAACGGGCAGCTCGGCATCATGTTTTCGTTCTACTCGCGGCCCGCGCCGGGGCAGAAGCGGTGCTATGGTTTCCTCGGCCACAGCTACGTCGCCGTCGTCGAGTTCGGCCCGCAACTGCGGGCGCAATCGGTCATTCCGTTTGGCGAAAGCAGCGACCCGCAATCGCCGCACTACATGGATCAATCGCCACTCTTTGTGAGAGGCGAGTTCAAGCCCGCGTGGTTTACGCTCGACGAGATCAAGGCGCACACCGAGCGCGCCTATCATCCCGGAGAAAAGCAACCATAATCGGCGTGATCGCCTTGTGGCTGCTGCGCCGCTGGGCAAAGCAAGCGAAGGCGACAAATAATCATCAGCCGGTAGCCTCGGCAACAGTCACCTGATTTATTCATGCGCGTCAATCCAAACTGTCCCTCCTGCCGTAGTCCTCGGCGTGCTCAGCCTGACATCGGAGGGGATTAGGAATGGTCGAAGCCGCTTTGCAACAGGAGTCACCGGCCCGCAGCCGTCTGTCCCGCGTCTTCACGGACTGGTTCGCCGCGACCGCGCTCAGCCTCGGCGTTTTTCTCTTCGTCGGCTTGTTCCTCCTGTTCGCGGCCTCTCTGCATTCCATTGACTGGGCCAGGCGGTTTTTCCAGTTCACTGAAAATGTTCACCTCGATTTAATCACTTGCCTGGTGTCGCCAGCGGCGGGCGTCGCACTGGCCGCGTACCGCGCGACGAGGAAGCCAGAGGCGCGCGAACGTTACGACTACTGGCTGCAAGCCGCCACGCGATACATCCTGGCCTTCGTCTTTCTGGAGTACGGTTTCGCCAAAGTTTTCAAGCAGCAGTTCTTCAGCAACCTGAGCACGCTCGACACGCCTGTAGGTGAATTGTCGGGCCTGGAGCTGGCCTGGCGCTTCTTCGGCTACTCGTATGTTTACACCTTGTTCATAGCGTCTTCGCAGATCTTCTGCTCGATACTGCTTTTCTTCCGGCGCACGACAACGCTGGCCGCCGCCATGTTGCTGCCGATCATCAGCAACATTGTCATTATCAATTACACGCACCACATCCCGGTCAGGCTCGAAGCCATCACTCTGCTGCTGATGGTGTTCAGTTTGTTGCTGGCTGACATCGGCAGGCTAAAGGCGGTCTTCTGGGACCACGCGGCGGTCGCGGCGCGCCCGGTTGCAACCTTCTACGCGGGAGGCCGATGGCGATATGCCAAGGCTTTGCTCATTGCGTTTATCATTACTTTTGCCGTCGGCGAGAACTACAGAAACTACCTGACCCTGGCCAAGACGACCACGCCGCTGTACGGCACCTGGGAAGTGGAGGCATACCAACTCAACGGCGTCAATCAGCCGCCGAGTGATGAGAGTGCGTGGCGCCGCTTGTACATCGAATCGGACAAGACACTGTCGATTAAAACCGGGCAAGGGCGACCGGCAGAGGTCGAATCGGACGTGGCGCTCGATTTAAGTTCCAAGTCATTCCATTGGATCGACTTTTATACAGGCGACACGGTTCTCGAAGGTCATTACGAAGTCACCGCGCCCGATCAGCTGCTCATCGACGGCGCGCGAGGGAAAGATTCGATTCGCGTCACGCTCAAAAAAGTCAGATAAGCATCCCGCCATCCAGACTGGACGCGCCCGCCTGCTCTGCATTATCGTCATCAGGTCCAGTGGAAATCCTGCGACTGCAACTCCATTTCAGACTGTTTTAGAAATTGATAGAGGGAATCGTTATGAGACTATTTCTTCGGCCCCGCACTGCAACTTTGCGGCGGCAGGTCGCCGCTACCTGCGTCTTGGCGCTGTTGCTCTCGTCGGTTGTTTTGGCGCAGCAGAAGCGCCCGCTGACGTCTGCCGATTATGACGCATGGCGCAGCATTCAAGGGCAGACGCTGTCGCGTGACGGCAAGTACGTGGCCTACGCGCTGGTGCCGCAGGACGGCGACGGCGAAATCGTCGTGCGCCATCTGGAGTCGGGCAAAGAGTGGCGTGCCGGGCGCGGCGCCGCGCCGGTCAATCCGCCGCAACCTGCCCCCGGCGCCGAGCCGCCCACAGGCCCGCCGCCGTTCATCGGTCGCCCGGTCTTCACCGCCGACAGCCGCTTCGTCGTCTTTCAAATCCTGCCGTCGAAAGCCGACACCGCAAAAGCCAAGCGCGAAAAGCGCA
Organism: Blastocatellia bacterium; assembly: GCA_035275065.1. NCBI lineage: Bacteria > Pseudomonadati > Acidobacteriota > Blastocatellia > Blastocatellia bacterium. The sequence continues at coordinate 141,527 of DATENM010000014.1, read as the reverse complement.
AGCCTGAAGAGATGCCCAAGAATGCGCTCGGCATCATCGATCTGACGACCGGCGAGACTCAGCGCGTCGAGGGCGTGAAGAGTTTTCAGGTGCCGGAAAACGGCCCGGCTCTGGTCGCCTATTTGAAAGAGCCGAAGAAAGAAGAGAAGAAGCCTGATGCGACGACGGCTGGCGATAAGAAAAAAGAGAAGAAGAAAGAGTACGGCAGCGAGCTGGTCTTGAAGAATCTCGGCGACCGCAGCGAGCGCGCGCTTGCCGACGTCACCGAATATACCTTGAGCAAAGATGGCCGCTCACTGGTTTTCGCCGTGTCGTCAAAGAACGAAGACGCGAATGGCGCATTCGTCGCCATACCCGGCTCGGCTGATGCGCCCACGGCTCTGCTCACTGGCAAAGGCAAATATACGAAGCTGGTCTGGGACGACAAGCAGACGCAACTGGCTTTCCTGAGCGACCGCGATACGGCGGCGGCGACGCAGCCACAATTCAAGCTCTATCACTGGACGCGCAACAGTGCGGCGGCCAGCGAAGCCGTTTCAACCGCGTCCGCCGGCTTCCCGCAAAACCGCGTCATCAGCGATAAGGGCGCAATGGCGTTTTCGCTCGACGGCGCGAAACTCTTCTTCGGCACCGCGCCGCCACCGCCGCCCGAAAAAGATGACGAAGAGAATCCCGATGACAAGGTGCTGGTTGATCTCTGGCACTGGAAGGACGATTACATTCAGCCGATGCAGCGCGTCCGCGCCGAACAAGAGCGCAACCGCTCGTACCGCGCCGTCTATCACCTCAAGGAAAAACGCTTCGTGCAGCTTGCCGACGAAACCATGCGCGACATCGTGCCGGCAAGCGATGGCCGCTGGGCGCTCGGCATGGACGACCGCGCCTACCGCGCGATGGTTGGCTACGACGACGATTCGAACTCGACGGATGTTTATCTGGTCAACACCACGGACGGCGCGCGCCGATTGCTGACGAGGCGGCAACGCTTCCCGTCGTCATGGTCCCCGGCGGGCCATTACGCGCTCTTTTATGACGGCAAGGACTGGAACACGATTTCAGTCCCCGACGGCAAGGTGAGCAATCTGACCGCAAAGCTCGGCGTCAAGTTTTACACCGAAGACCATGACTCGCCGAGCACGCCATCGGCTTACGGCAACGGGGGGTGGACGGCGGACGAAAAATACGTGCTGCTGTACGACCGCTATGACATCTGGCAGGTGGCGCCCGATGGCAGCAGCGCCCGCAACCTGACCGGCGGCGTGGGCCGCAAAGAGCAGACGGAATTCCGCTACCTGAAACTCGATCCGCAAGAGAAAGCGATTGATCCGAACAAGCCCCTGCTGCTGCGCGCCGAGAACGAGTGGACGCGCGATTCGGGCTTCTATCGCGGGCGCGTGGGCGGCAGCGCGCCTGAAAAACTGGTGATGGCGGCCAAGTATTTCGCGCCGCCCGTGAAGGCCAAAGACGCAGAGGTCTACGCGCTGACGGCTTCGACCTTCAGCGAATTTCCCGACCTGTTGATCACCGACGCCGCCTTCGGCAACTTCAAGAAAGTCAGCGACGCCAACCCGCAGAAGGCCAATCTGGCCTGGGGCACCTCGGAGCTGATTCGCTTCAAGAACGCCGACGGTGTGCCGCTCTCGGCGATGCTGATCAAGCCGGCGAACTTCGATCCCACGAAGAAGTACCCGATGATCGTCTACATCTACGAGAAGCTGTCGGAAAACCTGCACCGCTTCGTAGACCCGCGGCCCGGCCACAACATCAACGCGTCACTCTATGCCAGCAACGGCTATCTCGTGCTGATGCCCGACATCGTTTACACCATCGGCTATCCCGGCCAGAGCGCGCTCAAGTGCGTCTTGCCGGCGGTGCAGGCGGTGGTGGATCAAGGCTTCGTCAATGAAGACGCCATCGGCATTCAGGGGCATAGCTGGGGCGGTTACCAGATCGCTTACATGGTCACGCAGACGAAGCGGTTCAAGGCGGCGGCGGCGGGCGCTCCGGTGGCGAACATGACGAGCGCCTACAGCGGCATTCGCTGGGGCACGGGCCTGCCGCGCCAGTTCCAGTACGAGCACACGCAGAGCCGCATCGGCGCGACGCTCTACGAATCGCCGATGGTGTATATGGAGAACTCGCCGGTCTTTCACGCGGCGCGCGTCGAGACGCCGCTGATGATGATTCACAACGACAACGACGACGCGGTGCCGTGGTATCAGGGCATCGAGTATTACCTGGCGCTGCGCCGGCTCGGCAAAGAGGTCTACCTGTTCAGCTACAACGGCGAGCCGCACGGCCTGCGCCGCCGCGCCAACCAGAAAGATTACGCGATGCGCTTGCAGCAGTACTTCGATCATTTCTTGAAGGGAGCGCCGGCGCCCGAATGGATGGAGAAGGGCATCCCTTACCTTGAGCGCGAGCGCGAGAAAGAGAAGTACAAACCGACCGCCGACACCAGGGAGAAGTCGCCAAACTAAACTTGGCCTACCCTCCATCTTACAGAGGCGCGCGGCGCGCCGTTTGGTCGGATTCCCGCCTCACCGAGGCGCGAATCGATTGGGCGGGGAGCTTCCTGTAGCCAAAGGCGTGTGACCGAACCTCGCACCTGAGGCGCCGGCCCGCCGTCTTGGCGATTACGATTACTTGACTTAAGATGTTAGGCCGTTTTAATGTGTGGGGCCTATCTTTGGGTTAGCTTCAGATTAATCAGTAGTCGGCGGCATTTCCGCATCTAAGGCAGATACATGAGAGGACGACGATCATCAACCCAGCTATGGCTTGTCGGCGCTTTCCTATTCTTGATTGGCGCGAGTGGTTCCTCAACTTTCTCGCGATCACAGGCGACGGCCCTTTTCCCTTTCTCCGCGGGCGGGAAGTATGGCTATATCGACGCAACGGGCCGCGAAAGAATTCCTCCGACTTACGACTGGGCTTCCGAGTTCCATGAAGGCGCCGCCATTGTAGGGTATCGCAGGGGTGAGAATTGGCGGATGGGGTATATCAACCCGTTAGGGCGCGAGCTGACAAGAGACAGATTCGATTACGCCGCCCCCTTCTCGAACGGGCGGGCGCTGGTCGGCGTCGTCGAGGCGGCCAACGCGCACCACATGAAGTACGGGTACATCGACCTCAACGGCAAACTGGTTATCCCACTACAGTTTTATAAGGCCGAGTCATTTTCAGAGTCGAAAGCGGCGGTAGCCAACGAGTATGGGAACTGGGGCTACGTCGACAAGAGCGGCAAGCGCCTCATCGAGCCGCAATTCTTTCAGGCTGGCCCGTTCTCGGACGGGCTGGCTCTGGTCGCCGACCAGGCGGGGCGCTACGGCTTTATCGACACCACTGGGGCCATCCGCATCGAGTTACAGTTTAATGGCGGCACGAGATTTTCGGAGAGCCGGGCCGCCGTGGTCAGCGACGCTAATAAAGTCGGCTACATCGACCAGACGGGACATTGGAAGATACCCGCAATCTATGAGGCCGGGCTCCCTTTTTCCGAAGGACTCACCGCCGTCAAGGAGAAGGGCAGGTGGAGGTACATCAACCCAGATGGGACGCCGGCCTTCTCGCAGACGTTTGACCAGGCTCGCAGCTTTAGGAATGGCCTGGCGGCCGTGAAGCTGGATAAGGAGTGGGGATTCATTACCCCCGCTGGCGACTGGAAGATTCCTCCGCAATTTGCTGCGGCCAATCCCTTCGACGCTGCCCTGACGCGAGTGGTCGATGGCGTGTATGGCCGGCATCAGTATGTCGATAGACAAGGGAAGATAATCAGGCCATTTAAGGGGACGCCGGCTCTGGCTCCGGCGAACGTCTCGACCACCCTTTTAGAGGCTGCCGGCATTGGTTTCGGCGCCGACGGCGGCGGCTGGGAATTGACTGACATCAAGTTGGAATCGGAGCCCGCCAATGCCGTGGTCTATTTGATCCCGCGGCGGCAGTGGGAGACCATCCCTGAGCTGGCCAACAATGACCAGGCCCTGGCGCCATTTAAATTCGAGGGTGGAAATACGCCGGCGTCGGGAAAGGTCCTGCAAAAAGTTTATTACGCGCTCTTTGAGTATAAAGGGAAAAGGTTGCCGCTCAAGGTCGACGTGTTCGCCGGCAAGGCCAACGTCTACAAGATCGTGTTCCCGGCCCCTTAGCGGGCGGCTGTGGGCCGAGAAGGTTGCCTGGAGGGAACCATGAAGAAACTATTCGTCGCCGCTTCCGGCATCTTCGCGGCGATTCCCGGCCTTGTCATCATCCAGACGGGGCTCGGGACCCCACCTTCCTACAGCGTGCTTTTTGGCGGCTGCGTAGAGGCCTTCGGGGCGCTGACTCTGGTACTCTTGTGGGCGAACAAAAGCAAGATCGTGCGCCTTACCGCGCGCAAGGCGACGCGGATGTCGGTCAGGCTGGCGGCCCTCTGTTTCGTGTCTTTGGCGATTTACCTGTTGCTCTACAATTTGTGCATCGTCGAGAATCCGCCGCGGGGGACGGTCTATTACCCCTTATGGCTGAGCGGCGAGGCCGCCGAATTGGTTGCTCTTTCCGGTGGTAGGAGCGCAGCAATCGGTGAGTATGGCATCATGGGAGTTCGTGAGGCCATCGCCAAGATGCCAAGCTTCGCGCTGACCTTCACAACCATCCTGCTGCTGCTGATTTACCAGGCGATTTTTAATAGCTTGGCGGCGGCGTTCACCCTGATCGGCTTCCGAGAGGGGCCGCCGCTTTGACCCCGCGGGCTGTCGCCGGACCGGCTACAGGCCCGGCCCTTTGAACCGCACCCACACCGTGTAAATCCTCTGTTTTTTCTGGTCCCGGTCCTCCCGGTCCAAGATGGTCACTTGGATGCTGGGCCCGAAAATGTCCTTGTCTTTCGGGGACGCCGAGAAATCTTTGTGCTGATCCCGGTTGATCTCTTCCTCAAACTGCCAACCCGGGGGGAGTAGCTTTTTGATCTCTTCGACGATGAAGCTGTATTGATCTTCAGCGACTTTCAGTACGTTCGTTTCCGGCGTCTCGCAGGAGTATTCAGCCGCATCCGAACTCTTCAACTCAACCTCACACGTCTGGGTGCCGGGCAGTAAGACCAACGCCTTGTGAGTGACGTTGCGTGCCTGCATGGGGCCGAGCAGGCCGCGGAACTCATTGCGGCTTGCTTCAATCAATTTGGGTACGGCCACCGAAAAGCCGTAAGTGACTGGGGCCGGCGGTTTCTCATAACCTGGCAGAAACGTGCAACGCTTCAGTTCCGTGTCGTCGCCATTGTCGGTGTGTGCGTAGTGCAAGCGGGGCATGGTGTCGTCCTGTCTGAACCAGGTCAGCCGGCCTCGCGCAAAGTAGCGCTCGCCGGGCGCGAGGGTGAAGCGGTGGATGGTCGTGTCGAAAGGCAGCCATCGCTGATAATCCCGCTTCGCGGCGTCTCGCGGCACATGCCCTGAAGAGACAACGATGGCACACCGCAAAGGGATGGTCCCGCCATTGCGGTAGGTGAAAGTATAGCCGACGTTCGGGGGCGTGCCTTCGGTACGCCAGTCGATCTCTATCTGGTCGTTGATGAGGTACTCGTCGGCGCGGGGGTCATTCTCCGCGTCATTGTTGATCTGCGCCTTGCCCACGCACTCGCTGATTTGGTCCCGCCTCCAGGACGGCAAGGGGTGGTCGGTGGTGGTGGGCAGAGTCTGCACAAAGGCGAGAACCTCTTTCAAGTCGTCTGCCTTCTTCCGGGCAATAAAGGTGCGGGCGGCGTAGCAGTCGGCCTCCTCTTCCTGGTCCCTGCGGAATTGTGCGTTTAGGAAACCGCCCGAGGTCGAAAGGGCCTGGACATGACGGAGCACATGATGGGCAAATTCATGCTCAAGGACGAAGGTCCTGGCGGCTGCCGGCAACTTGTCCAATTTTTCTTTGTTCACATAGACGACCTGCTTGTCGCCCTCCATCGCGGCGACGGCAATATCATCAATCGCCTTTTCGACATAGAGGATGGGCCGCTTTTTTTGTGGGACTTGCATCGCCGTCCCATCGCCCTGTGGGTGTGCAGCGGCCTGGTAAGCGCCGCCCGTGGCGAGCAGGAAGAAGGCGGCTGCCGCACTGGTCGTCAGGAAGGTCCTCATGGGGTCACCTCCAGGGGCAGGCCCGGTGTGTTCCTGGGTTTCTCAACTCGGTGGCGGGTCCGGCGCATTGCAAATTTTACCGCCCCGTCAGCCACCGCTCGCCGGTATAGTAGGCGTCTCGCACCGCGAGGTTGCCGGAGCGGTAGCCGGCCAGCATCGCCCCCACCCTTTCCTGCGGGGTCCCGTGATGTGATGGGCTCCAGAAGTCATAATCGCCTTTCTCAAAGAGGCTCTGGGCGAAGGCCCGGATGTTGGTCGGCGCGATGTAGCTTTTTCTGGCCAAGTAATAACCCGCCATGAAATCCGCATGCAACTCTCTGAGCTTCCCCGGCAGCCTTGATTGCATAGCGATCTGCAGGATGTGCGCAAATTCATGGGCCATGACGCCCGCAACGGCAAAGCCCCCCTTGTTCATACTCCAGAGTTCCGTCCTGAGCAGGCCGGTGCCCAAATAGACGGTCCCGGTATAGCCGTTGAGGGTGGAGGTGGGCGACGCGAACGCGTTCGGAGCCTCGCCGTCATCGAAGAGGAACATGTTGGGGTTGACCCCGAAAACCGAGTAGATCAAGTTCCCCTCCTGGTTCAGCAACGTATCCAGGCGCGGATCTCCCGTAGTCTTCATGATCCGACTGACGTTTGCGGCCCCCTGTAGGCATTGCCCCTTGGCCTCTCCGCCAAAGCCGGCCACCATGATCAACAATAGTAAGCCGCAACCAAACAAATGGAAGACTCGCCGCGGCAGCATCCCTACTAAGATGTTAGTCATCAGGTTTACCTCCGTCTATTGTGCTATAAGCTAACGAATTCGGCCTAAACTTGAGAAATCGGGAGTTCCCGATTATGGTGAATGTAAACGCGGGCAGAATGCTATTATAGCGTTCAATACAAGTCAAGTATGCCTTACACCGCTTCGGCGCCTCCGCGGACTTGTCGGTCGGAAATCGACGTGATAACGACTTGGCTGCCGCGAAAGCCGCCCGGCTCGTTGACGGTGGGCCGGACCTGAAGGGTGGTCCCGCGGACGCGCTCCGGGCAGCGGCACTGTCGCCGCTTCCAACCCTTGCCCGCTGCCTTGACGTGCGCCGCAAGGCCGGCTAAGGTCAGAGGCGCCACTGGTCAGTCGAACGCGCCCAACATCATTTACCATTTCGGTGAACCCAAGCGATGAGATATCTTCTCCCTCTGCTGCTCGCATGCCTGTTGTGCGTGTCATCGGCTCAAGCCCAATCGGCTGATTCAAAGCCGCTGGCCATAACTCACATCACCCTCATTGATGTGGCTGGCGGCGTAGCGCGGCCTGACATGACGGTCATCGTCAATGGCAATCGCATTGCGGCAGTCAGCAAATCAAACAAAGTTCGCCTGCCGCAAGGCGCGCAGGTCGTTGACGGCAGAGGCAAGTTTCTGATTCCTGGCCTCTGGGATATGCACCTCCACCTGACGATCATCCCCGACCAGGAAATCACCGGCAAGATCATTGCGCCGCTGCTCGTCGCTTATGGCATCACCGGCGTGCGCGACATGGGCGGCGACTGGCAACGCCTGCAAATGTTGCGCAGCGAGATTGCCGGCGGGCAAACGCTCGGGCCGCGCATCTTCACGCCAGGGCCTTTCGTTGACGGGCCGCAGGCGGCGAGCCCTGTTGTCTTGCCGGTCAGCAACGAAGACGAAGCGCGACAGGCGGTGCGCAAGCTGAAAGCGCAGGGCGTTGACTTCATCAAAGTTCAAGCCGCGCTGACCCCGCCGCTGTGGCGAGCCGTATTGGACGAAGCGCGCCGGCTCAACATCGTCGTCGCCGGCCACATCCGCGAGTCAGAAATGAGCCGTGCGCTGAACATGCTGGTGCGGTGATCGCCCGTCATTCGGCTTTGCCGCTTGCGGCCCGGCGCGCGGCGTGATAATTGAGAGTGGCTATGACCTTGCTACTTGGAATCGACATCTCGACGACCGGCGCGAAGGCGCTGCTCACCGACCAGGCGGGGCGCGTGGTGGCGAGCGCTTCAAATCCACTGACGCTTTCGACGCCGCGCCCGCTCTGGTCAGAGCAACAGCCGGAAGACTGGTGGCGAGCGATTGCCGCAAGCATTCGCCAGGCGCTCGCTGAAGCCAACGTCACAGGCGATCAGGTCGCGGCCATCGGCCTGACCGGCCAGATGCACGGGCTGGTCTTGCTTGACGAGCGCGGCGAGGTGCTGCGTCCGGCGATTCTCTGGAACGATCAGCGCTGCGGCGCAGAGTGCGACTTGATCCGCGAGCGCCTCGGCCTTGAGCGCCTGATTCAGCTCACAGGTAACGACGCGCTCACCGGATTTACCGCGCCGAAGATCGTCTGGGTGCAGCGCCACGAGCCCGAAATCTTCGCCCGCGCCCGCCACGTCTTGCTGCCCAAAGATTATGTGCGCTACAAGCTGACCGGCGCGATGGCCATGGATAAAGCCGACGGCTCGGGCACCATGCTGTTCGATCTGGCGGCGCGTGACTGGTCCGCGGAGGCGCTCGATGCTTTAGAGATTCCGCGCGGCTGGCTGCCGGCGACTTATGAGGGGCCGCAGGTGACCGGCCAGGTGACTGCTGAGGCCGCGGCGGCGACGGGACTCAGCGCCGGGACGCCGGTGATGGCCGGGGGTGGCGATCAGGCGGCGGGCGCGGTCGGCGTCGGCGCGGTGCGCGCAGGCGTCGTTTCGCTAGTGCTCGGCACATCGGGCGTCGTCTTCGCTTCGACCGACGCGCCGCTCATCGAAGGGCAGGGCAGGCTGCACGCCTTCTGCCACGCCGTCCCAGGCCGCTGGCACATGATGGGCGTGATGTTGAGCGCCGCCGGCTCCCTGCAATGGTATCGCGACACGCTCGCGCCGCAGACCCCATTTGATGAACTGGTGTCCGAAGCGACAGGGGCACCGGCGGGCAGCGAAGGCTTGATCTTCCTGCCTTACCTGACCGGCGAGCGCACGCCTTATCCCGACCCGCTGGCGCGCGGCGCGTGGGTCGGCTTAACGGTGAGACACCGGCGGGCGCATCTGACAAGAGCGGTGCTTGAAGGCGTGGCGTTCGGCTTGAAAGACAGCTTCGCGCTGTTGCAGAGCGCGGGGCTCGGCGCGATTGAGCAGGTGCGAGTTTCGGGCGGCGGCGCGAAGAGCCCGTTGTGGCGGCAGATTCTCGCCGACGTGTTGAACGTCGAGCTGGTGACCGTGAACACGACGGAAGGCGCGGCCTATGGCGCGGCCTTGCTTGCGGGCGTCGGCGCGGGCGTGTGGCCTGATGTGGATACGGCTTGCGCGCAAACGATCAAGACCGAAAACGCTGTCGCGCCGAATGCTGAAGCCGTATGCCGCTACGCGGCGCTCTATCCGCATTATCGGAATCTCTACGCCGCCCTGCGCCCGACCTTCGTTGGATTGGCGACAATAGAAGATTGAAGAGTGCCAGCCGCTTGCCGGTTACCTGGATGAATCGAGCAAGCGGTTCAATTTCTCAAGTCCGCCTGTACGGTCGCCCGCCGACCGGTCGCTCGCAAACCGATGGACGCGACACATGAGGCGGCTGATCTGCTCGCCGCGCGGGTTGTCTATCGTCGCCAGCACGACATTCATCTGTACAGGCTGCGAGCCCGCGCCCATCGCCGCGCGCAGTTGCAGCGGCAGCTCAATCGTAAAGTAGAACGCGCCGCAGCCGACGCCTTCGGCGGCCTGCGCATAAAGCGACTGCGTCTGCTCTGTGCGCTCGCCGGGCGCCGCCGGCGTTTTGCGCGCCGTGTCCTGCGTCGCCTGCGACAGCTCGCCCAGTTGAGCCGTGGTTTCAGGGTTCTTCGCTTCGCGGCCCTGTTTCTGTTCGGCGGCCTTAGCACTCGGCTTCGCTTTGGGCTTCTCCTGCGGCTCCTCGTCGCGCGCGCTCGGCCAGGGGTTGTCCGCCGTCGCCAGCGTGCCGATCAAGCGGCTCTGGAGTTTTTGCGAGACCCGCCCGTTGAGCTGGAAGTTGCCGCTCATCACGACCTGATCGCCGACGATGTCGGCCCGCGTCAAGATAAAGGTGAACGACATGGGCCGCCCATTGCTCCTGAAGTCACCGTTGACCGTGCTGCCGTTCAACTCGCCGGCGATGCTGCGCAGCGGCTCGACGCTACTGGCGACAGTGGCGCCGGTTGATGAAGTGGCCGCGCCGCGTCGCTTGCCGCCTCGGCTCTGCGCCGACACGCCCGCCGCCGAAAGCAGCGCCAGTGTAATGACCAACACAAATAGTCTTCGCATGGTTGACGCTCTCCTTTCTACAGGCGACCGGCGCGGTACTGATCGGCGATGTAATCGCAGGCCCGCGCCGTGATGGCCATCATCGTTAAGGTCGGATTCTGGTTGCCGCTCGACACATAACAAGCGCCGTCGGTGACGAACAGGTTGTTGACTTCATGGGCCTGGTTAAACTTGTTCAGCACCGAAGTCTTCGGGTCGGCGCCCATGCGGCAGGTGCCGACTTCGTGAATCAGGATGCCCGGCGTCGAAGTCGGGCCGTGGCTGGCCTGAACATTTTTGGCGCCGGCGGCTTCGAGCATCTCGGCTGCCGTGTCGCCCATGTCTTTGACCATCTCGCGCTCGTTGTCGCCGAACGCCGCTTCGATGTGCAAGACAGGGATGCCCCAGGCATCAACCACGTCTTTATCGAGCCGCACGTGATTTTCATAACGCGCCAGGCATTCGCCGAAGCCGCCCAGGCCGATGCCCCAGGGATGATACTCGCGCACCATCTTCTTCAGGCCGGAGCCGAAGCCCGGCATGCCTTTGGCATGCTCCCACAGCGGCTGGCCGGCGCCGCCCTGGAAGCCGTAACCGCGAATGAACTTGCCGTGCTTCGTCGTCAGGTTGCGGAAGCGCGCGATGTAAATGCCATTGGCTCGCCCGTCCTGGGCGAACTCTTTCGCGTCAACCATCGGCAGACTGCCCGAAGCGCCGCCGCCGCCGACGTGATCCATCAAGTAATGACCGAGCACGCCTGAGCTGTTGGCAATGCCGTTCGGATATTGCGACGACACAGAGTTCAGCATGATGCGGGTTGATTCCATCGTGCCGGCGCAGAGGACGACGACCTTGGCCATCACCTCGCGGTGGTTGCGCGTCACCGAGTCCACATAATGCACGGCTTTGGCCTTGCCGGTGTTAGCGTCAACGACGATGTGGCTGACGACGGCGTTGGTAATCAAGGTCATATTGCCTGTGCGGGCGGCGGCGGGCAGCGTCGAGGCCGGGCTGCTGTAGTAAGAGCCGGTCGTGCAGCCGCGATCACAGTGGCCGCACCAGTGACAGGCGGCGCGCGCGTCGGGCGTGCCCTGATGAATCGGCTTGGTCAGGATAGCGCAGCGCCCGATGGTGACGCGGCGGTGCGGGTCGCCCAGCTTGGCGACGGCTTTGCGCAACATCAACTCGCCGCAGGTGTAAGCCATCGGCGGCAAGAATTTGCTGTCGGGCAGTTGCGGCAGGTTCTCGTAAGCGCCGCTGATGCCGATGAACTCTTCGACCTTGTCGTAGTACGGCGCGAGGTCTTCGTAGCTGATCGGCCAGTCGTCGCCGTAGCCGTCGTGAGTCTTCGCTTTGAAATCGTAGTTCGACAGCCGATAGGTCTGCCGGCCCCAGGGGATCGAGCGCCCGCCGACCTGCCGTGCGCGAATCCAGTAGAAAGGCTTGTCGGGCGGCGTCGTGTAAGGGTTCTCCTGATCGTTGACGAAGTACTGGCGGCCATACTCGTTGCAGGCATAGCATTTCGATTGAATCGGCTGGGTGCGCATCATATCGCGCTGGTCGCCGAAGCCGCGGTACTTAAGCTCGTAAGGCCAGGTGTGCTCGGTATAATCCTTGAGCGGATCGAGCTTGCGCCCGGCTTCCAGCACGGCGACCTTCAAGCCTTTCTGGGTTAGCTCTTTGGCGGCCCAGCCGCCGGTCGCGCCCGATCCAACAATGACTGCGTCGTAGATGATCTCTTTGCCCATGATTCCCCTTTGAAAGAAGTAGGCAGTAGGCAGTAGGCAGGAGGCAGGTATTCCGAACGACTGCTTCCTGCTTCCTGCCTACTGCCTCCTGATTTATGCTAGCGCCCGCTTGACGTACTCGAAGGCGTCGCGCAGGCCGGCGGTCGGGTGGTCTTCTTCGATCTCGTATTCGAGATTGGCCGCGTATTTGAACTTGACCTCTCTGGCCGCCCGCATGACTTCGGCCACAGGAGTCGCGCCCTGGCCGAAGCGCCGGTTGGTGCGCTTGGCGTCTTTGTCGCGGTCTTTGACGTGCAAGCTGACGATGCGGTCATGGTGCTGCCGCAGAAAGGCGACCGGGTCGTAACCCGCGGCAGAGAAGTGACCGACGTCGAGGTTGGCGTTCATATACTTCGAGGTAGTTTTGAAGAGGTTGAGAAAATCGTCCGGCGTTTCGTACTCCTGTGTGCGGTCGCCTTTGTACCACTCTTCGCCAAACCAGTGATTGTGCAGCCCCATCTTGATTTTGTATTTCTGGCTCCACTGGTCGAGACGCGGCACGATGGACTTCTGCACCGAAGCGGTCATCACACGCGTGCCCAGGAGCAGCGCGCCGTTGTAGCCGCGGTCGAGGTGCTCGTCGCTGGAGTCCTTAGGAAAGTTGACGCAGTAGGCGCTGACGCGAATGCCGGCATCGTCGAACTTTTTCTTTACCGCCTTGAACTCCGCTTCCGAGGTTTTCATCGGGTCGAGATGGCCATTCCACAGCTCGACGCTGCTCAGGCCGACCTTCTGCATCTCGGCGATCATCCCTTCGATGGTGAACTTGCGAAAGGTGTAGCTCTGCACGCCGATCTCGACGCCGCTGACGACCGACGGCTTGACCTTATCGAATGGCCGCAACAGGCCGGCGCCCGCCGCGCCGAGCAAGATGCCGCTGAACTTCCTGCGAGTGATGTGGTGCATAAAGACGCCTCCCCTACCCTTAAGACATTTTGGAAGTATTGATGAGGCGATGATATCGCCGCCGCCCGCAGGTTGCAAGCGCAGCCGCCGGACGTGCGACTGGGAGCGCGGGCATCTTGCCCGCAGCCGATGTATGAAGCAGAATGAAGGCGGGCGAGACGCCCGCGCTCCCAGGTTAGATTGACGTATGAGGACGCTCACACTCAGCTTCATCACCTTCATCTGCGCCATTGCCGTGGTCTGTGCCGCGCTGGTGTTTGCCGCCGAGAAGCCGCTCGGGCAGTTCAGCCATAGCGTCTGGCGCACCGAAAACGGCTTGCCGCAAAACACTGTGCGCGCCATTGTGCAGACGCGCGACGGTTACATCTGGCTGGCGACCGATGACGGCCTGGTGCGCTTTGATGGCATCCGCCTGACGATCTTCGACCGCCAGAACACCCCGGCCATAAAGAGCAGCGCCATCCTGACGCTCTACGAAGACCGCGACGGCGCGCTCTGGATCGGCACGGACAACGGTCTGCTCAGGTACCAGAACGATGGCTTTGTGGCCTACACGACAAAAGACGGACTGGCCGACGACCGCGTCACCGCGGTAACCAGCGACCGCGAGGGCCGATTGTGGATTGCGACGCCCGGCGGCTTGAGCCGCTTCGACGGCAACCGCTTTGTGACTTACACGACCGACAACGGCTTGCCGAGCAACAGCGTCGGCGCGCTCTTTGCCGACAGCCGTGGCGCGCTCTGGGCCAGTACGACCGGCGGGCTGGTGCGCTTCAGCGCCGATCAGATCACCGCCTACACCATGCGCGACGGCCTGCCGCGCAACGGCGCCAACGCCATCTACGAAGGCCGCGACGGCACCCTCTGGGTGGGCACGCCGGGCGGTTTGGCGCGCTTGAACAACGGGCGCTTCGTCGCCTTGACCACCGCCGATGGGCTGGCCAGCAACATGGTCTGGACCATGCGCCAGGATCGTGAAGGCACGCTCTGGGTCGGCACCGATGGCGGCTTGAGCCACCTGACCGCATCCGGCTTCAAGACCTTCACGACCGCCGACGGGCTGGCACATAACAGCGTCTATTCGATCATTGAAAGCCGCGACGGCAGCCTGTGGCTGGGCACGCCCGGCGGCCTGTCGCGCATGCAGGCGGGACAACTCATCGCATACACGGCGCGCGACGGGTTGTCGAGCAACGGCGTGCTGGCCATGATCGAAGACCGCGAAGGCAACCTCTGGGTCGGCACCGAATCGGGCGGGCTGAATCTGTTTCGCGATAAGAAATTCACCGGTATCACCGCCGGCGACGGCCTGGCCGGCGATCTGGTGTGGGCGCTGCGCGAGTCAGGCGACGGCGCGCTATGGGTCGGCACGCAAACGGGGCTCACTGAAATTCGCGGCGGCGTCTATAAGACCTACACCATGAAAGATGGCTTGCCGAGCGACGTGGTGCGCGCCCTGTGCCAGGACCGCGAAGGCCGCCTCTGGATCGGCACGCCCGCCGGCCTCTGCCGATTTGCCGAGGGCCGATTCACGACCTACACAGACCTCGATGGGCTGTCGAGCAACGCCGTGTCGGTGATCGAAGAAGGCATAGATGGCAGCCTGTGGATCGGCACGCTGGCCGGCCTGACGCGCTTGAAGGACGACAAGTTTACCATCTACACCACGCAGAACGGCTTGAGCAGCGACGCCATCCTATCTTTGCGCGCAGGGCGTGACGGCAGCCTGTGGATCGGCACGCGCAACGGCGGCTTGAACCGCTTCAAAGACGACCGCTTCACCGCCTACACCGCCGAGCAGGGATTGTCGGACGTCAGCGTCCGCGCGCTCTACGAAGACAGCGACGGCACGCTCTGGGTCGGCACGCGCAGCGGCGGCTTGAACCGCTTCAAAGATGGCCGCTTCGTCGCCATCAGGGCGCGCAATGGCCTGGCCGACGATGGCGTCTTTCAGATTCTCGAAGACGGCAAGGGCAACCTCTGGATGAGCAGCACGAAAGGCATCTTTGCCGTCAGCCGCGAACAGCTCAACGCCTTTGCCGAGCGGAACGTGGCCGACGTGAGCGCGATTGCCTACGGCACGGCCGACGGCATGGAGAGCCGCGAATGCACGGGCGGCGGTCAGCCCGCCGGCTGGCGCAGCCGCGATGGCCGGCTGTGGTTCCCGACCATTAAAGGCGTCGCCGTCGCCGACCCCGAGCATATGAAGACCAATTCGGAGCCGCCGCCGGTGGTCGTCGAGCAGATCATCGTTGACGAGAAGCCCGTCGAGAAGACGGCGAATATCGAACTCGCGGCAGGCGTCTACCGGCTGGAGTTTCACTATACCGGCCTGAGCTTCATCGCGCCTGAGAAGGTTCGCTTCAAGTATAAGCTCGAAGGCTTCGATCAAAACTGGGTGGATGCAGGGGCGCGGCGCACCGCTTATTACACGAGCATTCCGCCGGGCCATTACACCTTTCGTGTGCTGGCGGCCAACAATGACGGCGTCTGGAATGCGACGGGTGCCGTGGTGTCGTTTTATCTGAGGCCGCGCTTCTATCAAACCGTCTGGTTCTATGTGGCGCTGCTGGCGCTGGCCGGGGCGATTGCCTGGGCGATCTATCGCCGCCGCATCCGCCGCGTGCGCGCAGAGTTCGCTGCCGTGCTGGCCGAGCGCAACCGCATGGCGCGCGACATTCATGACACGCTGGCGCAGGGCTTTGTCGGCATCTCGCTGCAACTCGAAGCCGTCGGCAAGATGCTCGACCAGTCGCCCGACCGCGCCAAACAGCACCTTGATCTGGCACAGACGATGGTGACGCACTCGCTTGCCGAAGCGCGCCGCTCGGTGTGGGATTTGCGCGCCCAGGCGCTTGAGAACACCGACCTGGCGACGGCGCTTGCCGACGCCGCAAAGAAGCTGACTTCGGGCACCGCGGTGCAGTCCGAGTTTCAGGTCACGGGCACGCCACGGCAGCTTCCGGCAACGGTTGAATCCAATCTCTGGCGCATCGGCCAGGAAGCCATGACCAACGCCCTGAAGCACGCCCACCCGCGCCACCTGCGCGTCGAGCTGGCCTTTGCGCCCAAGCATGTGACCTTGAGCGTCACCGACGATGGGCACGGCTTCGACACCCAGAATGATCGGCTGTCGGGCGACGGGCATTTCGGCTTGATCGGCATGCGCGAGCGCGCCGAGCGGTTGAAAGGCAAGCTCCAGATCGATAGCGGCGAAGGCACGGGCACGCGCATTAGCGTCATCGCGCCGGTTGATTAAGTGACTCGCGCCGGCCTCGAAAAAAAATCACCCAACCCACAATATTTTTCCCGCCCGTGCGTCTACAGTGAGTAGATGGCTGAAGCCCTTAGGGAACAGTGGCCGATGGCAGAAGAAGATCAGCGGATCGCGGAGGTGGTCGAGCGCGAGCAGTCGCGGCTGCACAACTTCATCCGCCGGCGTGTGCCTGACCCGCGAGACGCCGAGGACGTTCTGCAAGACGTCTTCTACAGGCTGGTGGAAGCCAACCGCCTGCTGATGCCTATCGAACACGTCTCCGGCTGGCTGTTTCGCGTCGCGCGCAACCGCATCACGGACCTTCTCCGCAAGAAGCAGGCGGCGAGCTTGAGCGATGCCGCATACGCGGACGAAGACGACGAAGCGATGCAGTTAGGCGACCTGCTGCCGTCGCCCGATGCGGGACCGGAGGCGCTCTACGCCCGCCGCCTGCTTCTCGCCGCGCTCGAAGCGGCGGTCGAGGAATTGCCCGCAGAGCAACGCGAGGTGTTTGTCGCGCACGAGCTGGAAGGACGCAGCTTCAAGGAGGTGGCCGCCGAGACCGGCCTCAGCGTCAATACGCTGCTCTCGCGCAAACGCTATGCGGTGCTGCACCTGCGCCGGCGATTGCAAAGCGTCTATGACGAATTCACAAAAGGCTGAGGGACTGAAGATGAAACCGAGAGTGAAGCGAATGATTCGGATAGCGCCGCTGGCGCTCTTAGGGATGCTGGCATTCATTGCCATCGGCGGCGCGCTGGTGATGCAACTGTGGAATTGGCTGATGCCGCCGCTCCTCGGCTTGCGCGAGATCACCTTCTGGCAAGCGCTCGGGCTCCTGGCGCTGTGCCGGATTCTCTTCGGCGGGTCCGGATGGCAGGGCTCCATGCGCTCGAATTACCGTCGTCATGTGGAAAAGCAATACGAGCAGATGACCCCTGAGGAGCGCGAGCAATTCCGCCAGCGCATGCGCGCCCGTTGGGGATATGATCCATCCGCGGGCGAGACGAAGGAGCTATGAGGCCGCGTCGTCAGCCCAAAGCCATGTGGCTCGCCGGGCCGCCCGTCAATAACGAAATGAACAAAGAACGGACGAAGCCTAATCGCCATTGAAAGGAAACGAAAATGCAAGACACTGTCAATGTTGCTCAAGAAGATCGTGCGGGTGGAACCCCTCATGATTCTGCTCACCGTTTTATCGCACGGCCCTCCAAGCGGCTGGCAAGACCAATGCGAAACCTTCTGCCGGCAGCTCTGCTCTGCCTTCTGCTGCCGGCCAGCGCCGCCCTGGCTCAGGAGCCGCAGAAATCCACCGCCGCCGCCAATCCCGGTAACCCGATGAGCGCCTCCACCAAATTAGTTTACGGATTCTTGAAGGCCACAATCCTCAGCTCAGCCGAGAAAATGCCGGAGGAGTCTTACAACTTCAAGCCCACATGGGTCGTCCGCAGCTTCGGCCATCTCATTGGCCACATCGCCGATGCGAATTACACGTTTTGTTCCATCGTGCGCGGCGAAAAGAATCCCGCCCTGGCCCTGAGAATCGAGCGGACGAAAACCTCGAAGGCTGATCTGATCGCCGCACTCAAAGACGCCTTCGCCTACTGCGACAAGGCCTACGACGGCATGACCGACGCGGCGGGCAGTGCGGAGATGGTGAAGTTCCGCGGGTTTGATGCGCCCAAGCTATTCATGCTGACGACCAACAACGCGCACACCATCGAGCACTACGGCAACCTCACCGTCTACCTGCGGATGAAGAACATCGTGCCGCCGAGCAGCGACCCGGAGTTCATGCCACAGCCGCGGAAATGATTTGCCTTTATGAAAGCCATTGCCTATCACCGCTACGGTTCGCCCGACGTCCTCAAGTGTGAAGAGGTCTCTAAGCCGGCTCCCGGCGATGATGAAGTGTTGATCAGAGTCCGCGCCGCCTCCGTCAATCCGGTTGACCGGCACTACCGCGGCTCGCCGTACCTCGCTCGCCTGATGACCGGGCTGCGCAGGCCAAAGGACACACGCCTCGGCTATGACGTGGCCGGCGAGGTGGAAGCGGTTGGCGCTAAAGTCAGCCGCTTCAAGCCCGGCGACCCGGTGTTCGGCGTCTGCCGCGGGGCTTTCGCCGAGTACGGTTGTGCTGCCGAAACGGCGCTGGTGATGAAGCCGGATAATGTGACGTTCGAGCAAGCGGCTTCCGTGCCGGTGGCAGGACTCACCGCATTGCAGGGGCTCCGCGACAAGGGAAAGCTTCAACCGGGGCAGCAGGTCTTGATTAACGGCGCGGCGGGCGGCGTGGGCACGTTCGCGGTGCAGGTCGCCAAATCATTCGGCGCCGAAGTGACCGGCGTGTGCAGCACGAGAAATGTCGAGATGGTGAGATCAATCGGCGCGGATCGGGTCATTGATTACACCCGCGAGGACTTCACGAAAGGCACGCCGCGCTACGATCTCATCTTCGACTGCATCAGTAACCATTCGTTGTCAGCAATCAGGCGCGTCTTAAACCCCAGGGGAAAATGTGTCATCGCCGGGGGCCTCAGCAAAGTCCGGGTTATCCTGACGGTTGCGCTCAAAGCGCTGCTGTTGTCATGGGTCGTGAGCCAGAAGTTCGGCATGTTTGTCGCGAGGCGGAAGCCAGAGGACCTGGCCGTTCTGGGCGACCTCCTGAGGGCCGGAAAGATCATGCCGGTCATCGACAGGCGTTACCGGCTGAGCGAAGTCCCCGAGGCGATGCGGTATCTGGATGAAGGTCACGCCCGAGGGAAAATCATCATCACTGTAGAGCAGGACGACTAACACGGCCCGCCGCGTCGCTTTTCGCCTGCCCCGTTACCAGGGGCCATTTAGTTCTCGACATTCAAAAGATGAATTAAACACAGATCTTGACATTCAAAAGATGATTAAACACAGAGGCACAGAGGCACGGAGGGACACAGAGGAGTTCTCCGTGCCTCTGTGCCTCCGTGCCTCTGTGTTTTTCTTTCATCCCATTTTGCAGAACTGAATGCCCTGCCCGTTGCCCCACACCAACTGCTTGATTCGGTTGCCGCCCTTGACGAATCGCTGCCGACCGCATAAACAGATAAGCGAGTATTGCCGCCGCACGTCGCGTATGTGATCGCAAGCCACATCAGCCATCCATCACCGCCGCGCAGCAGTTGTGTGGCCGCAACTGTGAAATATAATCCAGCAACTTCCAAAGGAGAGGTGAAATGAAAAAGCTCGCTATTGCGCTGGTGATCGTGCTGGTCAGTCTGTCCTTTCGCGGCGCGCCGTCGAGCGCCTCGACCGCCGCGCCGGTGAAGAAAACGCCGGCGCGACGCGCGCTCTCATCGTTCGACCCGCAGGTCAACAAACTGCTGGCGCAGATGACCCTCGAAGAGAAGCTCGGCCAGATGACTCAGGCCGAGCAGAGTGCCCTGAAAGATGTCAACGACATCCAGAAGTATTTTCTCGGCTCGCTGCTGAGCGGCGGCGATTCGGACCCGAAGGCCGGCAACAGCGCGCAGGCGTGGACAGATATGTATGACGAATACCAGAAGCATGCCTTGAAGACGCGCCTCGCCATCCCCATCCTCTTCGGCATAGATGCCGTGCATGGCCACAACAATGTGCTTGGCGCGACCATCTTCCCGCACAACATCGCCCTGGGCTGCACGCGCGACGCCAGGCTCGTCGAGCAGGCGGCGCGCGTCACCGCCGAAGAAGTCCGCGCCACCGGCATCAACTGGGCTTTCGCGCCCTGCGTCGCCGTGCCGCGCGACGAGCGCTGGGGCCGAACCTATGAAGGCTTCGGCGAAACCCCGGAGCTGGCCCGCACCCTCGGCGCGGCGGCGGTGCGCGGCTTTCAGGGCAGCGACCTGAGCAGCCCTTTGAGCGTCGTCGCCTGCGCCAAGCACTATGTCGGCGACGGCGGCACGAGCTTTGGGACGGGCCGCCCGAAAGATCGCGACGAGCGTTTCCCGCTCGACCAGGGCGATACGCGCTTGAGCGAAGCCGAGCTGCGCGCGATTCATCTGCAAGGCTACGTCACGGCGGTCAGAGCCGGCGTCGGCACCATCATGCCGTCTTACAGCAGTTGGAACGGCGTCAAATGCTCGGCCAGTCACCGGCTGTTGACCGAGATTCTCAAGAACGAGCTGGGCTTTGAAGGCTTCCTGATCTCCGACTACAACGCGCTTGACGATCTGGGAGGCGATTTCAAGAGCAACATCGAAACCTCGATCAATGCCGGCATGGACATGGTGATGGTGCCGACCAGGTATGTGCAGTTCTACACTCTACTGCACGAACTGGTTAAAGAAGGCCGCGTGCCGATGACGAGAATTGATGACGCCGTGCGGCGCATCCTGCGGGTCAAATTCGCGATGGGCTTGATGGACAAAAGCCGCTCGCCGCTGGCGGATCGCCGCCTGCTAAAGTCGTTCGGCTCTGTCGCGCACCGCGCCGTCGCTCGCCAGTGTGTGCGCGAATCACTCGTGCTGTTGAAGAACGACAATAAAACGCTGCCGGTGGCAAAAACGCTGTCGCGCGTTCACGTCGCGGGCCGCGGCGCCGACGACATCGGCAATCAGTGCGGCGGCTGGACGATTGACTGGCAAGGCCGCTCGGGCGACGTGATGACCGGCGGCACGACGATCTTGAAGGCCATCAAGAACACGGTGGCAAAGACGACAAAGGTGACTTTCTCGAAAGACGGCTCGGGCGCGGCGGGCGCTGACGTTGGCATCGTCGTCATCGGCGAAACGCCTTACGCAGAGATGCGCGGCGACCGCACAGACTTGCAGCTTTCGGCCGAAGACGTCGCCGCGGTCGAGGCCATGAAACGGGCCGGCATCCCCGTCGTCGTCGTGCTGTTGTCGGGCCGCCCGATGATGATTGATCGGGTGATCGATAAAGCGGATGCCCTGGTCGCGGCATGGCTGCCGGGGACGGAGGGCGCGGGTGTGGCCGATGTCTTGTTCGGCGATTACAACCCGACCGGCAAGCTCTCTTGCTCGTGGCCGCGCTCGATGGCGCAGATTCCGATCAACTGGGGCGACAAGAATTACGACCCGCTCTTCAAATACGGCTATGGCCTGTCATACGCGGCTGCGCCGCAAGGCAAAAGTAAAAAGTAAAAAGTAAAAAGTAAGGCAGATGGATGTCTCTACTTTTGCCTTTTTACTTTTTACTTTTTACTTCCCGCCGCAGGCGGGTCAGAACCATCCCTTTTTGTTCAGCACGTAGGTGTTGACGAAATCTTCGTCGCTCTTGGTCAGGTAGATGATGCCTTCGATTATGCCGATGAGGCTGGTGACGATGGCGCCCAGCCCGCACGTCAGTAGCGTCACCAGCAGCATGATCATGCCTTCGTTGTTGTAGCCGAGGATGAACTTATGAACGCCGAGGCTGCCGATGAGAATGCCGCACAGCCCGGCGGCGAGCTTCTTGTCGGCGCCCGCGGGCTTGGCGCCCGGCTGTGCGTAGTTGTATGGCGACGGGTAACTCTGCGTGGTCGGCGGATAACCGGCAGGCGGCACGTAGGTCGGCGGATAGCTCTGCTGTGATTGCTCAAAGCTCGGCGGATATTCCGTGGTTGGTTGATCAGAGGTGGCTTGCGTGGCGGGCAAGGTGCTGCCGCAAGCGCGACAGAATTGCGCCGTCCCCTCTACAGCCGTGCCGCATCGCGGGCAAAACTTGGGCATAGTGCGTCGTTCTCCCTCTCTTCGGATGGTAGCGATTATTTGCCGCACAATGCGGCGTGTCAAATGATTTCAATCGCGCAGGCTGCGCGGCGCGCATTCTTGTGATCGGGTTTGCGGCGCTGCTATGATGCACACGGCTGCGCGATTCTCGATTCGAGGCAGGCTGAATGGCTGAGAGACGGACGAAAGACAGAGTACTGGTCGTTGACGACGAGCAGATGGTTCGCTACACGCTGACCGAAGCCCTGCGCAGTTGGGGCTATGGCGTCTCGGAAGCCGGCACGGTGGCCGCGGGGCTTGCTACCTTTGACGCCGAGCATCCCGACATCGTGCTGCTCGACATCAACCTCCCGGATGGCTCAGGCATTGACGCGTTGCGCGAGATCAAACATCGCGACGCGGATGCCGTGGTGATTATGATCACCGCCGATGTCATCATCGAAAACACCATCGCCGCGCTGCGCGGCGGGGCTTACGATTTCATCGGCAAGCCGGTCAGCCTCGACGAGCTAGAAGTCACCATCCGCAACGGCATCGAGGCGCAGGCGCTTCGCAAGGAAGTGCGCAGCTACCGCCGCGAGCGCGCCCGCCAGTTCAGCTTTGACCAGATCATCGGCGAATCGCCGTCGCTGCGCGAGATGATCTCGCTGGCGCGCAAGGTCGCCGACAGCGAAGTCTCCTCGGTGCTGTTGCAGGGCGAATCGGGCACCGGCAAAGACCTGGTGGCGAAAGCCGTCCATTACGGCTCGCGCCGCGCCAATGCGCCGTTTATTGCCATCAACTGCGCCGCTATCCCTGCCACCCTGATTGAGTCCGAGCTGTTCGGTTATGAGAAGGGCGCGTTTACCGACGCCAAGGCGCGCAAGGAAGGCTTGTTTGAACAAGCCGAAGGCGGCACGCTGTTTCTTGACGAGATCGGCGAGCTGGAATTGAGTCTGCAAGCGAAGCTGCTGCGGGTGTTGGAAGAGGGCAGCTTCCGCCGCGTCGGCGGCTTGAAAGACCTTCCGCTTGATGTGCGGGTTCTCGTCGCTTCGAACCGTGACCTCAAAGCCGAGAGCGCCACGGGCCGCTTCCGTCTCGACCTCTACTACCGGCTGTCGGTGATTCAGATAGACATCCCGCCGCTGCGCGAGCGCGGCAACGACGTGATTCTGCTGGCCGAGTATTACATTCGTTACTTCAACGAGCGGCTGCGCAAACGCCTACGCGGGCTGACGCCGGAAGTCTTAGACATCTTCCGGCGCTACAGTTGGCCCGGCAATGTCCGCGAGCTGCGCAACGTCATCGAGCGGGTCATGATTTTGGAAGATGGCGAGATCATCACGCCACATTACCTGCCGCGCGGCCTGGCGCACGACGAGGCGGAAAGGAGCGCCGCCGCGCCCGCCGCCGCGCTGCCGTCAAAGTCAACGGCGCCGATCTTCACGTTGCCGCCCGAAGGTATCGTGCTGGATGATCTGGAGATGTCGCTTGTGCAGCAGGCGCTCGAACTCAGTCATGGCAACCAGACGCGGGCTGCGGAATTGCTCAGCATCTCGCGCGACCAGTTGCGCTATCGCCTGAAGAAGCTCGAAAGCGCCGGCCAGGAAGAAGCGGCCCCGCCAACCGCCTGAGTGGCTCGACACCGCACCTGACTTCCATCACCGCATTTGCAAGCACCGCGATTATTCCGATGTAGCGCAATCTGTTAGATTGTGCGAGCCAGTGCGCAATCTAACAGATTGCGCTACATCTGATTGAAAACTGCTCCGACGCTGTGGAAATCTCCCCGGTGGCGTCGCCATATTTCGCATCCCTGCACCGTAAATGACGCCATTCAAGCCTGCGCTAAGCGGCACAAACCTTGCTCGCTCAAATGATGCATTCGACCGCTTTGCCTCTGGAGGTGCGATCATGAAAATCCTGTTAGCCATTGACGGTTCCATCTTCAGCGACCGGGCCGTGCAAGAGGTCGTGCATCGGCCCTGGCCCGCCGCCACCGAGGTCAAGATCATCTCGGTCGTCGAGCCGATGGCGACGATGATGACCGAGACATGGGTGCTGCCCGACAACTACTGGGACGACGCCCGGCTCGCGGCCACCAAGCAGGCGCAGGCCGCGCTCGACGCCGCCGTTCTGCGATTCAAGGAAGCCAGCACGCCGTCGTTGAAGCTCACCACGGAAATTCACGAAGGCTACCCGAAACAAGTTATTTTAGACGAAGCCGAGCAATGGAGCGCGAATCTGATTGTTGTCGGCTCGCATGGCTACAGCGGCTTCAAGCGCCTGCTGCTCGGCTCTGTGTCGCAGGCCGTGGCGGCGCACGCGCGCTGTTCGGTAGAGATCGTGCGCGGTCCCGAGCACGATTGAACGGGTGCAGTCGGCAGGTGCGAGAAAGGAAAAAAGATGATCCGGCCCATGAGCCCTGACCAGACGCGGGCGCTGCTCGAAGCTGCCCGCGTCGGGCATCTCGGCTGTGTCGCTCAAGGCACGCCTTACGTCGTGCCGGTCAGCTATATGCTGGACGGCACGACGATCTATGTTCATTCGTTCGTCGGCCACAAAATTCGCGCCTTGCGCCAGAATCCGCGCGCCTGCTTGCAGGTCGAAGAGATTCAGGATGAATACAACTGGCGCAGCGCCATCGCCTTCGGTCGTTACGAAGAGATTACTGACGCCGACGAGCGCCGGCGGGCCGTGCAGCGCTTGTTGGCCCGCTTTCCACATCTTACCCCGGTTGAATCCGTCCCCGTGCATGACGGGCAATCGTCAATCATTGTCTTCTGCATCCACGTCGAAGAGATGAGCGGCGTCTGCGAAAGCTGACCGCCGACTGCCCTTAGATGCCTATCTTCAATTATCTTCTGCTTGTATCAACCGCGCTGCTTTTGTACCATGACCTGAGACATGGGGCGCGGCCCCTGTCCAGGCGCAATCAAGCGATTAAACGAAGCTCAACGCGGCGCGAGTGTGATTAAGCGGTCTGTCCTCTACAGGCTCTCGTCTTGATCTGCTCAGGCAACCGTCAGGTTCGGAGGCTACGAATGGGAGAAGAGACGACCGCCCTGAATTCCTCGCCTCAGGTCGGAATGCCCGAAGCCCTCAGCGAGCCGAAGCGGCGCGCGGCGCTCGATAGCGAAACCCTCTACAGCATCATCGCCTCGGCGATGGACGCGATTATCACCATAGATTCCGCGCAGCGCATCGTCCTCTTCAACAGCGCCGCTGAAAAGATGTTTCGCGTTTCGGCGGACGACGCCCTCGGCCAGTCTATTGACCGTTTCATTCCTGAGCGTTACCGCGCCGCGCACCAGACGCATGTGCCGAACTTCGGCGCAACGCACGTCACCAAACGGCGCATGGGTGCGCTCGGCGCCATTTACGGGCTGCGCCGCACCGGCGAAGAGTTTCCCATCGAAGCCTCGATCTCTTACATCGAGGCCGGCGGCCAGCGGCTCTACACCGTCATCCTGCGCGACCTGACGCAACGCGTCGAGACCGAGGCGCGGCTGCGCGAGCAGGCCGCCCTGCTCGATCACGCGCAGGACGCGATTCTCGTGCGCGACCTCGAAGGCCGCGTGCTTTTCTGGAACAAGAGCGCCGAGCGCATCTACGGCTGGGCGGTTGATGAAGTCCTGGGCCGCGACGTGCGGCAGTTGCTCTACGCCAAAGGCACGGACGAATACAACAGGGCCATGCTGGTGTTGATGGCGCGCGGCGAGTGGATGGGCGAGATGCGCCACGGCACCCGTGACGGCACGGAAAAGATCGCCGAGGCGCGCTGGACGCTGGTGCGCGCCGAAGACGGCAAGCCGAAATCCGTGCTGGCGATCAACACCGATATCACCGAGCGCAAGAAGCTCGAAACCCAGTTCCTGCGCGCCCAGCGCATGGAAAGCCTGGGCACCCTGGCCGGCGGCATCGCCCATGACTTGAATAATATCCTTGCGCCGATCCTCATGGCGGTGCAGTTGTTGCAGCGCCGCGCCCGCGACGCCGATAGCCAGCAGATGCTCCGCACCTTGCTGATCAACGCCGAGCGTGGCGCCGACATGGTCAAGCAGGTGCTGTCGTTCGCGCGCGGCGTCACCGGCGAGCATATCACCTTGCAGCCGCGCCATCTGGTCAAAGAGATCGTCAAGATTCTGCGCGAGACGCTGCCGAAATCGATTGAGGTGACCTACGATACCCCCGAAGAGATGTGGCCGATTCTCGGCGATGCGACGCAGATTCATCAGGTGTTGATGAACCTCTGCGTCAACGCCCGCGACTCGATGCCCGACGGCGGCAAGCTGAGCATCAAGGTCGAGAACACTTACCTCGACGAGAATTATGCGCGCATGCACCTTGAGGCGAGGCCGGGACGTTACGCCGTCATCACCGTCGCCGATACCGGCACAGGCATCCCGCCGCACATCATCGATAAAATCTTCGAGCCCTTCTTTACGACCAAGGAACACGGCAAGGGCACAGGGCTGGGGCTTTCGACGGTCTCGGGCATCGTGCGCGGCCACGGCGGCTTCATCAACGTCTACAGCGAGATCGACCGCGGCACGCAGTTCCGCATCTTCCTGCCGGCCATCACGGTCGGCCAGAGTCAGGTGCTGGAAGAGGCGCAGTCGGATATGCCTGTGGGGCAGGGCGAGGTCGTGCTGGTGGTGGATGACGAGATGGCCATTCGCGAAATCACCAAGAGTACGCTCGAAGCCTTCGGCTATCGCGTGCTGACCGCCAGCGACGGCACCGAAGCCATCGCCCAGTACGCGCAGAACAAAGACCTCATTCAGGTCGTGCTCACAGACATGATGATGCCGTACCTCGATGGCGCGGCGACCATTCGGGCGCTGCAAAAGATCAACCCGCAGGTGCGCATCATCGCCTCAAGCGGCCTGACCGAAAACGGCAGGCACCACGAAGCCACCCAGGCGGGCGTCAAAATCTTCCTGTCGAAACCTTACACGGCAGAAAGACTCTTAAAAGCGATTGCCGAAATGCTGGGGCGCGCTTGAGCGGATTTCAATTGCGTTTGCCTAGTAGCGCAATGCGGTTAGATTGCGCTACATCCATTTGAAAACTGCTCTAAGGGCGGGCGAATTTGTTGATGCGGTGAGCCGGCTTGCTCGTAGCGGCGATGATCTCTTCGTCTTCCTCGTCCTCGATATGCACGGTCGTCATGACGTGAGTTGACAGGGCGCGCGCCTGCTCGTGGCAACGGCGCACCAGCGCCATCAATCCATACCAGTTGCACTCGCCGCATTGCTCGTGTGAAGCGAGCGAATGACTGCTGTCGTCAATCAGCCGGCGGATGCTGGCCAGCGTCGTCGTGGCGTCATGGTTATCATCGCCGATCATGCTGATGTCGAGCTCGACGCGCATCGAGCGCGGCTCAGAGAAGCGGAACGCCGCTCGTAGATAACCAGCCGGGTTTGTGCTTAATTCAACTAACATCGCCTCTCTCCCGTCTGTCGGTTTCTGCGCCCGCGATGACTTGCCAATTGCCGGTCTGATCTACATCACGCCGCGCTCAATGCCCAGGCGGGTGCCTGTCGAGATGGCTACAAAGGCTCACCCTGCGGCTTCGAGCGGCGCCAGTTTCCTAGTTGGGCAACACCTATGCCAGCCCGCTCGGCCTTGTTTTTCAAGGTTTTCGCCGGATTCGCCGCGCCGCGGCAGCGCAAACTTCCCCACACGGCTGCGGGAAATCTCACGAAGGAAGGGAATTGCGGCAAGCGGCCAGGGGCCTAAAGCGTTTTTCAATCGGGTGTGGCGCAATCTGTTAGATTGCGCACTGGCTAGCGCAATCTAACAGATTGCGCCACAGGGCAACCACAATCGAAAACCGCTCTAGCCTCTGGCCTCTCCTCTCAGGGAGTGATGATTTATTCGATGGGTATCTCGGCAGCCGGCTTCTTGTCGGCGATGGCTTCTCCCTTGAGCCTGGGCAAGGTCAGCGTCAGGCGGCCATCTTTGAAGCGCGCTTTGGCCTGCGCGGTGTCAATCTCTGCGGGCAGATCGATGACCCGGAAAAACATCTTCGTCTGTCGCTCGGTGGCCTCTGTGTCGGCAGGGTCCGCCGCGTTGGTCCTCTCCTGCTTGCCGCTCAGGAAGAGGCGGCGCGGCTCGACGGCGACCTCGATCTCTGTTTCGTTGAAGCCGGGGACCTCGGCAGTCACTTCCAGCTTGTCCTCGGTTTCGTTTTTTTCGATAGCGACTGGCGCTAGCAGCTCGGCTTCGGCGGCGGCCCAGTCATCGAAGTCATGCCCGTGCTCGCCGCCCCGCGCCTCGAACAGCGCGTAAGCCTGGCGGGCAATCTCCTGTTGAATCTCTTCCATCCGATTGAATAGCGTCACGGCCTCGACGATGATCGGATGGATGGGTTGTAGCTCTTGGGCTGGTTGCATCGTGTTTACTCCTTTCTGAAGAACAGACGGTCAACAACATCGCTCGGCAGCTCCGAGCCGCATGGCGAGGCGGGATGGTTGCGGACCGATCAATCAGCTTGCCTGAGTTATAAGGGGGCGCGCTCGGCGGCGCGCGGTGGACGTTTGATGTCGGCAGCGGCTTCTGGCAAGCGCCGCGAAACCGCCCCGTGGGTTAAGAAATGTTTTGGCCGGGCGACATCAGCCGCGCCCTGCGGCCCGCGCCCGTTCAGCCGGTTTGGAGTTGTGCGCCGGTCGGGTCCTGGCGATGATCTCTTGCCGCACGCCTTGCAGCTTTTCTGCTCGCCATTGGATCCATTTATCCAGCCTGGGAATGAAAGGAAGGGCGGCGCGACCGGAGTGGCCGCCGGCTGCCCCGACGTTGCTTTTTACGTCAGCCTCGTTTCTGATCGTCATGTGACAATTACCCCCTGGCTAAGCCGGGTCGCTTGCGAGTCACAATTGAACATAGCTCCGCGAACCATGATTTTGAAGCAAGCTTTATGCCTGCTCGGCGACTGGCGTGGTCGCGGTATTTCTAGGGACTTATTCGGCTACGGTTATTCCGCCGCTTAAATGTGCGGGAAGTTTTACACACCGGCTGTGTAATATTCCGCGAGCCATTGTGGCAATGATGGCTCTTCTCACCCACCTGTGTGCGAGCCTGGCGGTTGCTCTTGCCTCAGTGGCGAGACATTTTGCGACAAGAAGACCGGCATGAATGACGCGAGGCCCGCTCATTCGGCAGCGCCGTCGCCAAGCGGAATACGGCTTGCCTTAGAGCCTCGCAGCTGCCCTTCAGGAGAATAGGCCGGTGAGAAAATACGACCTGCAAATCAATAGCTGGCAAGTCATGGAGTCCAACTTTCCGCGCAACCGTGATGCCGAGCAGCGCCTCGCCTTCCTCTTGCGTTACGCGGTGCTGGCGCCGTCGAGCCACAATACGCAGCCGTGGAAGTTCGCCATTGGCCACGACGAAATCGCCGTGTTCGTCAACAAAGATCGCTGGCTGCGCGTCGCTGACGCCGACCAGCGCGAGTTATACACCAGTCTCGGCTGCGCTTTGGAGAATCTGTTGATCGCCGCCGAACACTTCGGCTACTGCCATCAGGTGACTTACTTCCCGGAGCCGTCGAACCTGCAACTGGTCGCCGCCATCGAGTTCCTGGCCGATGGGCGGCCCGCGCCCTTCCGCCCGCCCGAGCTCTTTGCCGCTATCAACAGCCGGCACACCAACCACAAACGCTATGAAGCGCGCGCCGTCGCCGCTGCCGACCTCGAACGCCTGCGCGCCGCCGTCGTCGAAGAAGGCGTCACGCTCTACCTGACGGATGATCCTGGAATCAAGCGGCGGATTGATTGTCTGACGAATCGTGCCGACGCCTACCAGTTCGCCGACCGCGGATTCCGCGAAGAGTTGGATTACTGGATCGGTGAAGGGGCCTTCGGGACGCCGTGGTTGCTGGCGAAGCTGGCGCAGTTGGCCTCAGGCTACCTCAACCTCGGCGGGTTTGCCGCGAAGCCTGATGCCGAGGTGTTGATGAATGCGCCGGTATTCGGCCTGCTCGGCTCGCAAGAAAACGCCCGCCGCTCGCAGGTGATGGTCGGCCAGTCCTTCGAGCGCATTTATCTGACGGCGACGGCGCTCGGCCTGCGGTTGCAACCGCTCAGCCAACTGGTCGCGGTGCCGGCAACCCGCGACCAGCTGCCGGGCCTGTTACCGCTTGCGAATGGTGTTGCACAGCAACCGTTCCGGCTGGGCTATGCCGATGCGGAAGCGGCACACACGCCGCGCCGCCTGGTCGAAGAAGTTATGGTTTAATCTCTCATCCTTTCGTCCGCTGTTCTCTGGTTGATCGTTCATCGCTGGCCGGGTAGTCAGCCAGCACTTCTCGGAAGGGACGGTTAACCCACGCCTCGTCCAGCCATCGCCTTATCGAATTCATTCTTGCAAGAAATTGCGATTAGGGATACCATCGCCAAACTCCTATCATTACCCATCGGGCGGTCAGGTTGTAACGCCCAGACCAAAGGAGCGGAGGCTGCGCATGTCTGCTAATGCCATGAACAAGAAAAACATCCGTTTCTCGAACCACCACGAGGCGGCCGCGGTCTTCCCGCCCGCCGACGCCGCGGCGAAAGAGATTGTCATGGCGCTCGGCCTGCCGGCCTACGAAGCCGTCATTGTCGTGCTCGGCGGCGCCGACAGCATTGATGAGAAGCTGCTCCCCAGGCTGACGCAGTTGTTCGGGCGCGGCATCGCGCGCGCTGCCGTCGAAGCCCGCGCCCTCATTCTTGACGGCGGCACTGAGGCCGGCGTCATGAAGTTGATGGGCGAAGGCGTCGCCGGCCGCGGCTATAAGACGCCGCTGGTCGGCGTCGCGCCGAAAGACCTGGTCACCTACCCGCCGGACGAACTGGCCGACCACGTCCGGCTCGAACCGAACCATTCGCACTTCGTCCTGGTCGAAGGCGACGCCTGGGGCAGCGAGACGGCGACCCTCTTCGCGCTGGCCGAGGCCGCGAGCCAACGCGAGACCGCGCCGCAGGCCGTGGGCAAGGGGCCTCAGAAAGACGCTGAAAAGGCGGACGGGAAAAAGTTAGCCGTGGCGATCCTGGCCGGCGGCGGGCCGGTCACCAGAAATGAAGTGCTGCGTGCCGTGCGCCAGAATCTCTCGCTGATCGTCATCGAAGGCAGCGGCGGGCTGGCCGACGAGATTGCCGCCGCCTGGCGAGCACGCCCGACGCTCCCGGACGACCCGGTGATGGCCGAGATCATTGACGACGGCGAGATTCACTTGCACCTGTTAAGCAACCCTGTCAAAGGCATCGAGCGGCTGATTGTCCGCGAGTTGGGCGGCGACGACGTGCTGTTACAAGCATGGGAGACCTTCGCCGATTACGATCTCAATGCCAAACTCCAGCAGACGCGGTTCAACCGACTCCAACTGGCAATTCTCGTCCTCGGCCTTTTAGCGACGACCCTGGCCATCGTCAAACAAGTCTCCTGGGGGGAGGTCGAGCGCGGCAAGGAGCCCCTCGGCTACCTCATACTCATGCGAACCCTGATCGTCATCCCCATCGCGCTGACCGTCCTGGTGACGGTGGCCAACCGTTTCAAACAGGGCAACAAGTGGCTGTTATTGCGCGCCGGCGCCGAATCCATCAAGCGCGAGATTTATCGCTACCGCGTACGGGCGATGTATTACAAGGAGAATCCCGAGCAGCAGTTATCGCAAAAGGTCGAAGATGTCACCCGGCGCACCATGCGAACCGAAGTCAATGCGACGGCGCTGCGGCGTTACGACAAAGACCAGGGCTTCCCGCCTTACATGTATGCCGCGCAGGGCGGCGATGATGGCTTCAGTATCTTGACCCCTGACCGCTACATCAAGTTCAGGCTTGGCGATCAGAAAAACTACTTTCGCAAAAAGTCCCTCTCCCTCGAAAGGCGGTTGCGGTGGCTGTCCTGGGTGACCTTCATCGTCGGCGGCGTGGGCACCTACCTGGCGGCCATTGACAAGGCGGTGTGGGTAGCGCTGACCACCGCCGTCGTCGCCGCCCTCGGCACCTACCTGGCCTATACGCAGACCGAGAACACGCTGACGAAGTACAACCAGGCGGCGACCGACCTGACGAATGTGAAGGCGTGGTGGACCGCGCTACCGGCTGAAGACCAGTCCAAACAGGAAAACCTCGACTTGCTGGTCGAACACACCGAGCAGGTGTTGCAGTCGGAATTGGATGGCTGGGTGCAGCAGATGCAAAACGCGCTCGACAAATTGCGCGAAGACCAAGAGCCACTGCGGCAGTCACCGACCTTAAGCAGCGTGACCCCGGACTTCGGGCCACCGGCGGGCGGTACGGACGTGACGCTCACCGGCACCCACTTCGTGCGCGGCGCTACCGTGAAGTTTGACGGCAACGATGCCACAGACATTGTCGTCAGCAATGCGACGACGATAAAGGCGAAGACGCCGGCGCACGCGGCGGGGATAGTCGATGTCGTGGTGACGAATCCGGACACCCAGAGCGCCACGCTCACGGGCGGCTTCACCTACAAGGAATCCCCGCCTGCGCCGCCGCCACCTGCTCCGCCCAAGCCACCTGCGAACCCGGGCGGCACGCCCGCCGCCGGCGGTCAGCCCCCGGCGAGCGGTCAACCACCGACGGGAGGCCAACCCCCTGCCGGTGGTCAACCCCCGGTGGGCGGTCAACCTCCGACTGGTGGCCAACCACCGGCTGGCGGCGGGCAGCCGACTGGCGGCAAGTAACTCAGCGCGGCCCCGGCGGCAGCTTTTCGTTGAAATAGCGGGTCAGCAGTGTGTACAGATGGCGCGTCGTGCCCGGCCCTTCATAAATGCCGTGCGAGCGGTTCGGGTAAGCCATCATCGTGAATGGCTTGCCCGCGGCCACCAGCGCATTGATCAGCGCCTCGGTTCCCTGATAATGCACGTTGTCGTCGCCAGTGCCGTGAACCACCAGCAATTCGCCGCGCAACTGGCCGGCAAAGGTGATCGGCGAGCTTTGCTTGTACTCTTCGGGATGATCCTGCGGCAGCCCGCAGTAACGCTCCTGATAGATCGTGTCGTAATAGTGAATGTCTGGCACGGGCGCAACCGACATGCCGACCTGATACACGTCCGGGTAGCGGAACATCGCGTTGAGCGTTGACGAACCGCCGCCGCTCCAGCCCCAGATCGCCATGCGGTGCGGGTCAACGAACGGCCACTTGCTGATGGCGCGAGCGGCGTTGGCTTGATCCTGTGAGTTGAGCAGGCCGATGCGGCGATAGATGGATTTACGCCATGCGCGCCCGCGCGGCGCGGGGGTGCCGCGATTGTCTACGCTGACGATGAGGTAACCCTGCTGCGCCAGCATCCAATGCCACATGCGATTGCCGCCGTCCCACTGGTCCAAAACGGTCTGCCCCCACGGCTCGCCGTAAACGTAAAACAGCACAGGGTAGCGTTTGCTCGCATCAAAGTCGGGCGGCTTGATCATCCAGCCGTCGAGCTGGACGCCTTCGCCGATGTCTACGCGGAAGAACTCGGTCGGGCACTGCTTCAGTTTGCCGAGCCGCTCTTGCAGGTCGTGATTATCGATCAGTGTTCGCGCGCTCGCATGTTGCGGCAAGCGGACGACGTCAATGACGGGAACCCGCGTGAAGGTCGAATAGGTGTGAATCGCCAGGTCACTGCGCGGCGAGAAAATGTAATAATGGTTACCCGGCTCGCCGGCCGGCGTCAGGCGTTCAGCCGTACCTGTGCCGTCGAGGCGCGCGCGGAAGAGATAACGCTGCGTCGCGTTGTCGGGCGAAGCCGAGAAGTAGAGCCAGCCGCCCGCTGCGTCAACCTGTTCGACACCGATCACGTCGTAGTTGCCGGGCGTGACCGGGCGCACCGTCTGGCCATCGCGTGACACAGAGTAGATGTGCCGCCAGCCGTCGCGCTCGCTCGCCCACAGAAAACGCTTGCCGCCGTCGAGCCATTCGACATCGCCGCGCGCCAGCCCGTGCTTATCCCAATCAATGTCGCCCCAGGCGGTGTCTACCCAGGCGTCGTCTTTCTCGGTCAGAATCTGCCGCACATGGCCGCTGTGCGCGTCGCCGAGCATGACGACGTTGGTGTTTTGCAGGCGGTTGAGTTGCTGGATGATGACTTCATCACTGCTCGCCGCCCACTCCATTCGCGGCAGGTAGTTGTTCCGTGGGTCGCCCGGCACATCGAACCAGCGCGTCGCGCCGCCTTGCGCGTTGATGACGCCGACGCGCGCCGCCGAATTCGTCTCGCCGGCTTTCGGGTAAGGGAAAGTCGTGATGATCGGATAGAGCGCCGCCGTGTTGTTAATCAACGACATCTCTTTGACGCCTTCCGAGTTGAGCTGCCAGTAAGCGATTTGCTTGCCGTCCGGCGACCAGCGCCAGCCGTCACGGCAGAACAGCTCCTCTTCATAGACCCAATCGAAAGTGCCGTTGACGATATAGCGCGTGCCGTCGCTGGTGAGGCGGGTGATGCGGCCATCGGCGAGGCTTTCGACATAGAGATTATTCTCGCGCACATAACCGACGCGCGAGGCGTCGGGCGAGAACTTCGCAAACATCAGCGTCGAGGGTTTCGCGTCGCCGCCGAGCTTATGCAGCCGCCGGCTTTTCAGGTCGAACACCCAGTAATCGCCGCGCGTATTGCTGCGCCAGACGCGCGCCGAGTTGGTGAAGATCAGCACTAGCTGACCGTCGGCACTGAAGTCGTATTGCTCGATCTGGAGCGGCGCGGCAGCGCCCCGCGGCACCAGTTGATCGGCGGCAACCAGGATGGTCCGCGCGCCGGTCGCCGCGTCATAACGCACAAGGTCGAGCCGTTCTTTCACCGCCGATGGCTCAAGCATCAGGTAGCCGCTGCCATCCGCTTGCCATTGCAGCTCGCCGGGATGCTGCGGCGCGTAGGTGAACACATTATCGAGCGTGAGCCTGCCGGGCTCTGCCTGTGTCGCCTGCTGCCGCGCCGCGATGGGCATAACGGCCAGCAGCGCGACCAGCAGACCGGTCAGCAAATGAATTCTTCTCATGGGTTTCTCCAAGGGCGCGTTCGCCTGAATTTGTTGACGGCGGCGATCATGCTTATAATGCCGCAGGCATGACGTTATCAATTCGTGCCGCCGTCGTCTATACGATAATCTATCGCATCATCGGCTCAGGTTGATTCATGCACAGAAAGGAACGGCAACGTTGAAAAGACGGTCATCATTTCGCGCCTGCCTGGCAATGATCTTATTGCTTGCGACCCTCGATCACAGGGCCGCGAGTCAGGCCATCAACCCCGACCTGCTCAGCACTAGATGGAAAGCCCGGTGGATCGCCGCGCCCGAAGGCTCAAGGCGCGAGGTCGGCGTCTTTCACTTTCGCAAATCGTTTACGCTCGCCGCCGCGCCGCCGCGTTACGTCGTTCACGTCAGCGCCGATCAGCGTTATCAACTTTTCGTCAACGGCCAGCGCGTCGCCGAAGGCCCCGCACGCGGCGACCTCAATCACTGGCGTTTCGATAGCGTAGACATCGCGCCGCACCTGCGGGCGGGCCGCAACCTCGTCGCGGCGGTCGTCTGGAACTTTGCGGCGCTTGCGCCGATGGCGCAGATGGGCAACGAGACGGCTTTCATCCTGCAAGGCGACAGCAGTGCCGAAGCCGCCGTCAACACCGACGCCGGCTGGAAAGCCTATCGCAGCAGCGCCGTCGAGCTGAAGCCTATAGACTTTGCGACGGCGGGCGGCTATTACGTCGCCGGGCCGGGCGAGATTCACAACGCCGCGCGACACCCGTGGGGCTGGGAGGCGGCTGATTACGATGACAGCGCGTGGCAAGCGGCAATCGCCGTGTCAGACGGCGGGCCGCGCGGGCTGCAAGACAGCCCGTCGCGCTGGTTCCTGGTGCCGCGCACGATTCCGATGATGGAAGAAAAGACAGAGCGGCTGGCGCGCGTCGCGCGCGCGGCGGGCGTTTCGGCCAGTGACGGCTTTCTGCAAGGCCGCGCGCCGCTCACTGTGCCGGCTAACAGTCGCGCCACACTCTTGATCGATCAAAGTTATTTGACGACGGCTTACCCTGAGCTGATCACCAGCGGCGGGCGCGATTCAACCGTCGCCATCACGTATGCCGAGGCGCTCTGGAAAGGCAGAGAGAAGGGAAACCGCAACGACGTCGAAGGCAAAACCATGCACGGCCTCAGCGACCGCTTTATCACGGACGGCGGTCGGCGCAGGCTGTTTCGCCCGCTCTGGTGGCGGACGTTTCGTTACCTGCAACTCGACATCGAAACGCGCGCCGAGCCGCTCACCATCGAAGACTTGCGCGCCGTCTTCACCGCTTATCCGTTCGTCGTGCGCGCCAGTTTTGATAGCGACGACCCGACCTTGAAAGAGATTTGGGATGTCGGCTGGCGTACGGCGCAACTGTGCGCTCACGAGACCTACATGGACTGCCCGTACTACGAGCAGCTTCAATACGTCGGCGACACGCGCATCCAGGCATTGCTGTCGCTTTATGCCACTGGTGATGCGCGGCTGGTCAAGAACGCCATCGAATTGATAGACGAATCGCGCACGCCCGAAGGTCTGACGCAGAGCCGTTACCCGTCCGAGCTACCGCAGTACATCCCGACCTTCTCGCTGTTGTGGATCGGCATGATGCATGACCTGTGGATGCACCGGGGCGAAGAGCAATTTCTTAAGCCGCTGCTGACCGGCTCACGCGGCGTGCTCGACTGGTTTGAAGCGCGGCTCGCGCCATCGGGCTTACTGGCGAAGCCGGAGTTCTGGAATTTTGTTGACTGGACAAACGGCTTCAAAGACGGCGTGCCTCCGCAAACAACCGATGGGCAATCGGCCATTCTCAGCCTGCAAATGGTCGCCGCCTTGCGCGAGGCCGCCGATCTCGAACAAGCCTTTGGCATCGCTGAGCGCGCCGGTCATTACCGCGAGCTGGCGAACAAGGTCGCCGACGCCGTGCGGGCTCAATGCCGGGATGCATCGCGGCGGCTGGTCAGCGACACGCCGGCGAAACAGACTTTCAGCCAGCACGCCAACATCCTGGCCGTGCTGCTCGACGTGATCCCGGTCGCAGAACAGCCGGCGGTGATGCGCCAGGTCTTGAGCGACACGACGCTGACGCAATGCTCCTACTACTTCCGCTATTACCTGTTTCGCGCGATGACGAAGGCGGGGTTGGGCGATGAGTACCTGAATCAACTCGGCCCGTGGCGCGAGATGTTGAAGCTCGGACTGACAACCTGGGCCGAAACGCCCGAGCCGGCGCGCTCGGACTGTCACGCCTGGAGCGCCCATCCGAACATTGACTTGCTGGCGACGGTTGCTGGTATCGAGCCTGCCGGGCCGGGCTTTCATGAAATCGTTATCCGCCCGCACCTCGGCGCGTTGAAACGTGTGTCGGCACGGATGCCGCACCCGCGGGGCGACATCACGCTGACGCTCGCACGCGCCGGCGAGCGTTTGAATGTCGCGGTGACCCTGCCGCGCTCGCTGAAGGGAAGAATCGAATGGCGCGGCAAGCAGATGCCATTGCGCGGCGGCTCGCAACGCCTGCTGATGTGACAAGTGACAAGTGACAAGTGACAAGACATTGGCACTCTGGTTTCTGGCAAGGCCGGGTCGGCGACGTTCTTCTTGTCACTTGTCACTTGTCACTTTTTACAGATTGCCTTTCTTCATTTCGTCGGCCAGGTAGTCGGTGGCGCGCCACGAAAGCGCCAGGATCGTCAGCGTCGGGTTCTTTTCGGTCGCCGTCGGGAAGGCGCTGCCGTCAACCACGAAGAGATTCTTGACCGCGTGCATCTGGTTGAACTTGTTCAGCGCCGAGCGCTTCGCATCGTCACCCATGCGACAGGTGCCATGCTCGTGAATGGCCGAGCCGTTCGCGCCCGTGCGCGTGCGGTCGAGCGTGAAGACTTCGGCTTTCGCTTCGTGCATGATCTCTTCCATCGTGTCGTACATCTCCGAGACCATGCGGCGCTCGTTCTCGCCCGTCGCGTAGACGATCTTCGGCAGCGGCACGCCATATTGATCCGTCGGCGTGCCTTCGGTGGTGACGTAATTCTCGGCGCGCGGCAGGACTTCGCCGAACGGGTGCAGCGCGATCCAGGCCGGATAGCGCCGCTTCACCTCTTTCTTGAACGACGAGCCGAACCCATCAACATTCCATGCATAGCTGCCGACGCCCGGCTGACAACCGATGCCCCAGAACTGTATGCCGAAGCCGCGCAGGTATTCGCGCTTGCGCCCGCGATGGTTGAAGCGCGGCAGGTAGATGTGTTCGCCGCCGATGCCGTCGTCGTTGGTCGTCTCGCGCCCGTATAGCTCCGGCAGAAAGCCGAAGGCTTCGCTGCGCACCTGCTCGCAGAGGTACTTGCCGATGACCCCCGAGGTGTTGCCGATGCCGTTCGGGTAGATGTCTGATTTCGAGTTGAGCAGAATGCGCGTTGAATCAATCGCCGAGGCCCCCAAGACGACGACGCGCCCGCGCACCTGATGCTCTTGTTTGCTGCGACGGTCGAAGTATTGCACGCCGCTGGCGCGGCCTTCTTTATCAACCAGAATGCGCGCCGCGACGGCGTTGCTGCGAACTTCGAGCTTGCCGGTTTTTAAGGCCGGGGTAATCAGATAATCGCCGGCGTTGAAAAAGCTCGATGTGTCGCAGCCGCGCCCGCAGTTGCCGCAGTAGTGACATTTCGCAAAGCCGTTATGATTCTGCGTCAGCACCGCCCGCCGCCCGCTGACGACGGGGATGCCGAGCCGCCCGGCGGCTTTCTTTAACAGCACCTCACCACAACGCGG
This sequence comes from Blastocatellia bacterium, assembly GCA_035275065.1. NCBI lineage: Bacteria > Pseudomonadati > Acidobacteriota > Blastocatellia > Blastocatellia bacterium. The sequence continues at coordinate 102,827 of DATENM010000014.1, read as the reverse complement.
GCGCGGCGGCGGCTGGTGATAACGGCTTCCCGGCAGCACGTCCGAATCGTCATCGCCGCCGCAGACGCCGATCTGTTGATCCACTTTGTCATAGTAAGGCGCGATGTCTTTATAGGAGATCGGCCAGGGGATTTCCCAGCCGTCGCGCTCGGCGGCCTTGAAGTCAATGTCGGAATAGCGCAGGCTGACGCGGCCCCAGACGTTCGTCTTGCCGCCGAGTCCCCAGACGCGCGTTAGCTCGAAGGGCTGGCCCTGCGGCGTAATGACCGGCTGTTCTTTCAAGCTCAGGTAAAACTCCGGCGGCGTCTCGCCGTTGCGAACGCGCTCGCGCCACTCGTAAGGGAAGACGTGCGACCAGAAGCTGTTGCGGTCGAATCGCTGGCCGGCGTCAAGCACCAGCACATTGATCCCCTGCCGGGTCAGGTTCCATGCCGCCATGCCGCCCGACGCGCCCGAACCGATGACGATCACATCATAGACTTTTGCCGAGTTGATGACTTGTAGCAAATTTCACACTCCTTCGATTCTTGCTCGGTTCGTTGTCGCGCTCATTTTTCAAAGGCGACGTTATCAACCACGATCTGCCCGTTCGACGGCACCGTGGTGGTGGTCAGATGAATAGCCGTCAGGTGCTTGAGCACCTCTTTGACGTCAACACGGGTGACGGTATCCCAGTTCGGCTGCGAGAATTTCTTCAGCTCCAGGCGGTAGGTGTGCATGCCCGATGTCAGGTTAAACGGGAAGCTATGATTCTGCCCATCGGGAATGCCGACGCCATTGTCTTTGCTGATTAATTCAGCCCGCATCGTTGTCGTCCCCTGCGCCTGAATGTCGAACGAGATATATCGGTAGGCGCTCAGGTCTTCGCCGACCTGCTTGCCATCTTTGTCAGGCAAGCCGCGAATCTCCAGGGTGACGCCGGCCCACTGGTTCGGGGCCGGAATCCTGAAACTATAGGCGATCAACTGGCTGTGGGCTTGCGCCGCCGGGATGACGAGCGGCGCTTGCGGCCACGGCTTGTCCGAGTTAGTGAATGACACCGTAATCGCCGGATTCTCCTGATAGCCGCTGAGCAGGACCAGGCCGCCGCGGGCGCTCACGGCGCGGCCTTCTTTAAGCTGCTCGAAATCGGCGTAGACCAGGCGCGAGCCGCTATCCTTACTCTTCTCTTTCTCCTTGTCCTGCGCCGGCGCAGAGATGCTGATGAGGATGAGGGCGACGATAATAAACCAGCGTTTCATTCTCCTGACTCCTTTCTTGCTCGTCGGATTGACAGCGGATTGTCGTTAAGATACGCCATGCTCGCGGCGCAGTCAAAGTGAGCTGATTGCAGCCTGACCATCAGCCGCCTGCTCACTTGCTGGCAGGGCTAGACGGATGCGCCGCGGCAAAGCCGTGCAGGCGCAGCCAGTCGGCGCAGCGCGCCGGCCAGCTCGACAGGATCGGATCATTCGGGGCCAGCCCGAAGCCATGCGGGCCGCGCTCGTACAGGTGCATCTCGTAAGGCACGCCGGCGCGGCGCAAGGCGGCGGCAAAGAGCAGGCTGTTTTCGACCGGCACCGCCGCGTCGTTGACCGTGTGAATCAAGAAAGCCGGCGGCGTATCTTTGCTCACCTGCTCGTCGTTCGACATCAGCGCGACCATCTGCGGGTCGGGCTGCGCGCCGAGCAGGTTGCGCTTCGAGCCCGCATGCGTCTGCTCGCGCATGGTGATGACCGGATAGACGAGGATGACCAGATCGGGCCGCGAGCTGACGCGCTCGATTGGATCGCCGGCATCCGGTTTGCCGGCGTCGAAATGGGTCGCGGCGGTCGAGGCGAGATGGCCGCCCGCGGAAAATCCCAGGATGCCGATGCGGCGCGAATCGATGCCCCATTCGCCGGCGCGGGCGCGCACCAATCGCATGGCGCGTTGCGCGTCGAGCATCATTGCAGGGTGGTGATAGCGCGGCGCGATGCGGTACTTCAGCACGAAGGCGGCGATGCCGAGCGTGTTGAGCCATTCGGCCACGGGCCGCCCTTCGTGATCCGCGAGCATCTGGTAGCCGCCGCCCGGGCAGACGATGACCGCCGCGCCGGTCGCCCGCTCGCGCGGCGGCAGGTAAGGCGTAAGCGTCGGCACATCCGAAGGCTCGCTGCCCACAGCGCCGGGCGCGGCATCCGTCCAGAGCTTGATTGTTTGATTCGTCTGCGCGCTCGCTTGAACGGCGCATGAGAGCGCGGCAAACGCGGCGAGGGCGAGGCAATAGAGTGGTCTGTTCATGATTTTATGTCCGGTGAAAGCGCGCGACTGCGCCTTTCTTTAATATCGCAATCGCCGCCATCAGGCAAGCGGCGCCGCCTACAGCCGCCTTTCAAAGCCGGGCGGCGATGGGTACAATGCTCGGCAGACGGGATGGCTTATGAGCAAAGAGAAACCGCTTCGCGTGATGATCGCCGACGACCACTTCGTCGTCCGCATGGGACTGGCGGCGGTCGTCAACACGCAGCCTGATATGTTGGTCATTGCCGAAGCGACCTCCGGGAAACAGGCGGTCGAGATGTACCGCCAGCACCGGCCCGATGTCGTCTTGATGGACGTCCGCATGCCGGAGATGGACGGCATCGAAGCCATCACCGCCATCCGCAAAGATTACCAGGACGCCCGCTTCATCGTCCTGACGACCTACGATGGCGACGAAGACATCTACCGCGCCCTGCAAGCCGGGGCGCGCGCTTACTTGCTCAAGGACATGCTGCGCGACGAGCTGGTTGAAGCCATCCGCGCCGTCTACGCAGGGCAGCGCCGCATCCCCGCCGAAGTCGCCAGCCGGCTGGCCGAGCGCATGAACCGCACGGAGCTGACGGCGCGCGAGCTTGAAGTCTTGAAACACATCGCCCAGGGCAAGAGCAACAAGATTATCGCCGCCGACCTGTCGATTTCGGAAGGCACGGTCAAGATTCACGTCAACAATATCCTGAGCAAGCTCGGCGTCAGCGACCGCACCCACGCCGCGACCTTCGCCTTGCAGCGCGGCATCATCCACCTGGATTAAAAGCCTGGGAGCGCGGGCGTCTCGCCGGCAATCTTGCGCCGGCGCGAAGCGGCGGGCGGGACGCCCGCGCTCCCAGCGACTATAACTAAAGATATAGTCAAACCTTATACCCTGGTTTAATGACAGGCGGGCGCTTTGCCGGTATTCTTACCGCGTACTTAACGGTAACCTCAAAGTTCTAGAGCGGATTTTAAAAGGTGTAAGGGCACGGCTCTTGCACCTTTTCTTATAACTAAAAACAAGATGGAATCGCTCTGGCGGCCTGCTCGCGAGCCGCAGCTTCTTTGATCGCGGATGTGCCAGTGCCCTGAAGGATGCAGGGGAGGCGTCTCAAGCGCACGGCGCAAGCCCATATCTTCTCTGCGTTCTGTGTAGCGAGACTTCTTGCGAACGCCAGTTTCTGAACTTTTATGAAACGCTTTGCTCTGGCATGGGTTCTGTTGTGCTGTACACCTGCTCTGGCCGGAGGCCCGCTCTGGCGTCAGGCAACGACAACCGAGCTGCGGCAAATCATCCCGGCGCGCGCCCCGGTCGGCAAAGAGCGCATTGAGACCGAATTCCGCGCCGCTTCCGGCATTACCGACGGTAGCCGCTATGTCGCAGGCGTCTTCATGATCGTCACCGGCTATGAGGCCGAGGGCAAATATACACACTTCATCATCACACAGGTGCCGCTGCGGATCGGCGATATGCTGCTCCAGCCGGGCGAATACGTCTTCGGCTCGAAGCGCGTTGACGGCGAAGTGGTCGAAGTGAAGTTTTATGAAGCCGCCAGCGAGCGATTGCTTGGCCGGGTGATGGCCAAGCTCGACACGCGGCGCACAGGCGTCCGCCAGTTTTACATCAGCCCGGCGGCCTACGGCAGCGGCAAAGGGTTTATGCAGTTTGGTCGTTTCGTCTTCGAGTACAAGTTGTCCCAGTAGCTGAACCTGACAAGCGGGCATCCCTCGACCATCGCTGTGCCATTGAGCGCTGCGAAGCGTTGGTTTCGCAGTCAGTAGCCGTGTGCCCTGTGTGGCCGGAAGCCGAGGCGACCGGCGAGCGCAAACCCCTTTGGGAAGCGGGAGACAGAAAGCTTGAAACGAGTTGCGATTATTCTCTTGAGCATACTTGTCGGCAGCAGCGCGCCGCTCACGGCGCTCGGCCAACAGGCGGCGGCGACGCTCGGCGGGCGTCTGGTCGATCCGCAAGGCGCGGTGATGGTGGGGGTGCAAGTAAAGGCTACGCAGAAGGACACCGGCTTTGCGCGCGAAACGAAGACGAACGACGACGGCTTATTCACGCTGACCAACCTCACGCCCGGTGAATATGAAGTCACGTTCGAGTTCCCCGGCTTTAAGAAGATCACCCGCCCGGCGACGCTACAAGTCGGGCAGGCGGTGACGCTTGATACGACGCTTCAGGTGGAAGCTATCACCGGCGATATTGTGATTGCGGACATTCCGCTCATCAACCAGACGACGTCTACTGTCGACAACGTCATCAATCGCCGCGCCATCGAGAACCTGCCGCTCAACGGGCGCAACTTCCTCGAACTGGCGCTGCTGGTGCCGGGCAACGCGCCGGCGCCGAACTTCGATCCGACGAAGACCGAGACCGTGCTGATCTCGTCCGCCGGGCAGATCGGGCGCGGCAGCAGCGTGACGATTGACGGCGCCGACAACAACGACGATGTCGTCGGCGGCTCGCTCATCAACGTCTCACAGGAGGCCGTGCAGGAATTCCAGATCGCCACCAACCGCTTCGCCGCCGAACAGGGGCGCTCCGGCTCGTCCGTCATCAACATCGTCACCAAGTCGGGCACGAACGAGCATCACGGCTCCGCCTCGTTCTTCTTCCGCGACCGCAAGCTGCAAGGTCTGCCGGCGACCTTTGATCGCTCGAACCCGACGCCGCCGTTTGATCGCCAGCAGTATGCCTTTGCGGCGGGCGGGCCGATCAAAAAAGACCGCCTCTTCTGGTTCGCCGCCTTCGAGTACCGCAACCAGGACGGCGCCGTTCTGGTCGGCCAGCGCGACGCCGCGACGCGCACCATCAGGCGCGGCTTTGCCGACGCGCCGCTCAACGACCTGCTCGCCAACGGGCGCGGCGATTGGAACATCACCAGCCAGGACTGGCTCGCCTTGCGCTACTCCATCGAGCGCGTGGATCACACCACCGCGAGTTCGCTGATTCGCCCCATTGGCTCGGCGTCCGAACGACAGGCTTCAAAGAATAACTATCAATTGTTCGCAACGCGCTACACCCGGCTGCTTTCGCCGACGATGGCCAACGAGGTTGACTTCAGCGTTACGAACTTCATCAATCGCACGGTGCCGGTGACGCCGGGGCCGCAACTGACTTTCCCCAGTTTGCAAGAGGGCGCGTCGTTCCGCGTGCCGCAGCAGACGCGCATGAATCGGTTGCAGTTCGGCGACAACTTCGCGTGGGTCAAGGGCACGCACACGATGAAGCTCGGCGGCCAGTTTCAGCGCATTGATGCGGATTTCAACCTCGGCGTTTTTCAATCGGGGCGCATCGAGTTCGTCGAAGACTTTCCGACCTTCGATCACAACGGCGACGGGCGCATTGATGACAACGACCTGTTGTTTGCCGTGACCCTGCGCAGCGGCAAGCCGACCTCGCCGCTCGTCATCCCCGACGCTGACAATAACTATGTTGCCTTCTTTGCGCAGGACGACTGGAAGCTGTCGCCGCGGCTGACGCTCAACCTCGGCCTGCGCTACGAGCTGGACACGGATGTCAAAAACGTCAGCCGCGCCGACGAGCTGAATCCGTTGATCCGGCCATTCCTGTCCGGCAGCCGCCACCGCGACAAGAATAACTTCGCGCCGCGCCTGGGCTTCAACTGGTCGCCGAGCGCGCGCCTGAGCGTGCATGGCGGCTATGGCATCTACTACGACCGCGTGACGCTGGAGATTCAATCGCTCGAACGCGGTCTGGATGGGCGGTCGCTGCCGATTGAAGTGCGCGCCGGCAACCTCTTCTTCCTCGACCCGACGGGCCACTTGCCGCCGTTTGCGCCGACCGTGAGCCATCCTTTCACCGGCTTCATCCTGCCGGGCGCCGGCGCCGGCGGCATCAACATCATCGATAACCGCTTGCAGAATCCGATGGTGCAACAGACCGATATCGGCATGCAGGCAGAGTTGGCGCGCGACTTTGTCCTGCGCGCGGATTACCTGCATAACTTCGGCACGCACTTCATCATCGGGCGGACTATCGGCGCCGTCTTCAACCCTGTGGTCGGCGGCCCGGACTCAGTCGTCAACGTCGAATCGAGCGTCAAGACGAAATACGATGGCCTGCTCGTCAGCCTCGAAAAACGCTTCGCGCATCACTATCAACTGCGCGCCGCCTACACCCTGGCCAAGGCCTTCAACTACGCCAACGACGATCAGATACCGTTTGCCAGCGGGCCGATTGACCCGAACAACCTGCAACTCGAATATGGCCCGACGCCGAACGATCAGCGGCACCGCTTCACGTTTTCGGGCATCTTCGAGCTGCCCGCAGGCTTGCTGCTGGCGCCCATCTGGACGCTGGCTTCCGGCGTGCCGATGGACATCCTGTTGCCCGATGGCAGCCGGCGCATCCCGAGCTTGCAGCGCAATGCCGGTGGCCGGTTGTTTCACAGCGGCGCCGAGCTGAATGGGTTTATCCGTGAGGTCAATTCCGGCGGCGGTATTAATGGCCAGCCCTTGCCGCTGGTCAACGATCAGGCGCGCTTCAACGACAGCTTCAACTCGCTCGACCTGCGGCTGTCGAAGCGCTTCCGCTTCGGCGAGCGCGTTCAGCTTGAGCCGATCATCGAGATGTTCAACGTCTTCAACGTCACCAACATTCTCGGCGTCTCGACGGTCAATTACTCGGGGCGCGCCAACGCCCTGGTGCGCGACAGCAACGATTCGGGCAGCGCCGCGTACCTGAAGTCATCAAGCTTCGGGCAGCCGACGACGACCGCCGGCGGCGTCTTCGGCGCGGGCGGCCCGCGCGCCGTTCAGCTCGCGGCGCGCTTCACTTTTTAAAGCTATCAGGCGGACGCGCCGGCCTCTGTAGAGCAAACAGAAGCGAGCGTCCGGCGCGTTCCGCCTGATCTATCCTTGCCAATCGTGTCAGCAACTCAGACCGCACCCCATCTTAAGCGGCAACTCAGGCTTTGGTCGGCCTCGATGCTCGTGGTCGGCGAAGTCATCTTGCCGCTGCTGCTGGCGCTCGGCAATCCGCTGCAAGCTGGACTCGGCGTCGCCGTCGTCGCCTCGGGCTTGCCGGTCTACTGGTTACTTTTCGGGGAAAGGAAACAGGCCAATGACGTGGATCAAAACCGTAAAAATGGATGAAGCCGATGAGCGCCTGCGCCGCGCCATCGAGATGGAGCAGTTGCTCTACCCGCAAGAGTACGCGACGCCCGTGCATCCGACCGGCGATGGCACGTCGGGCATCGTCGCTTCACATACCTTGATCCCCGAGGCGCTCTACCACGCCTTCTCGACCTTCGGCGCGCTGATGTCGCCTGACCTGCCGCTGACGCGGGCGCAGCACGAGATGATCGCCACGATGGTTTCGGTGACCAACCGCTGCCATTACTGAATCGAATCGCACGCAGAGTTTCTGCGTCGAGTCACCCTTGATGAAGCGATGGTGCGGGCGCTCAAGGAAGATTACGAGAACGCGCCGCTCGCCGCCCAAGACCGCCGCATGCTCGATTACGTCATCCAGTTGACCAGAGACGCGACGCGCATCTCGCCCGACGACCACGCCGGTTTGCGCGAAGTCGGCTTTGACGACCGCGCCATTTTGCAGATTACCTTGATTGCGTCGTGGTTCAACTACATCAATCGGGTCGCCGACGCCCTGGGTGTCGGGCGCGAGTGAAGGCAAAAGTAAAAAGTAAAAAGGCAAAAGTGCGGCAGGGGAATGAATAGATAGGATCGGGTACTTTCGCCGGGGCCTCTTTCTATCTATTAATCCGGCTCTGCCACTTTTGCCTTTTTACTTTTTACTTTTGCCTTCCCACCGGGCCGCTTCGTCACGCGATCAGGCCGGTTCGTCACAAGTTGTTTGGATGTTTCGCCCCACAGCATAGAATAAGTCGGCTGCACCAGTTGTGTTGTTCGGATTACGTCAGCAACCACGCTGCCGCGAGAGTCACGCAGCCGATCTCGTGTCGCGTGCGTCCAAGCAAATAAAGCCGTCCGTTCAGTCCAGCAATCGAGGTTGTGAGGCGCGCGCCGCTGGGCTGTGCTATGGTTAACTGGCCCCGTGGCGTGGAAAGCATTATGAAAGCCGGAAGATTATTCGACCGCCGCTGGTTACGTGCCTTCTTCATCATCGGCGTCTGGACGCTGTTTGGCGTCTTCCTCGCCAGTCAATCCACGCTCGCCTTCAGCCGCAGCGTCCGCCCATTTAGCTGGCAGCGCATCTTGCTTGTCGAGATGTCGTTCGCCTACATCTGGGCGGCGCTGACGCCGCTGGTGCTGTGGCTGGCGCGCCGCTACCCGCTTGAGCGCGGACGCCTGACGCGCGGCCTCACGGTGCACGTCCTCGCCTCGATCATCCTCGGCTTTGCGACGCGCGCCTTCCGCGATTTGACGTTCGTCTACTTCGTCTCGGGCTACGACGGCGCGCTGCCGTGGACGAAGCTCTTCTTCAACGGTTATCTCTTCTTCGACTACGGCACGTTGCTCTACTGGCTGATGCTGCTGGTCAGCTACGCGACGAATTATTACCGCCGCTATCGCACCGGCGAGATTCGCGCCACGCGCCTGGAAGCGCAGCTCGCGCAGGCGCAACTGCACGCGTTGAAGATGCAGTTGCAGCCGCACTTTCTCTTCAACACCCTGCATTCGATCTCGGCGCTGGTTCACAAAGACCCGCAGGCGGCGGATAAGATGATCGCGCGGCTCGGCGACTTTCTGCGCCTGACGCTCGACAGCGCCGGCGTTCAGGAAGTGCCGCTGCGCCAGGAACTCGAATTCCTGAAATCCTATCTCGACATCGAGCGCATACGCTTCAAAGACCGCCTGAGCGTCGAGATGAACATCGAATCGCAGACCTTAGAGGCGCGGTTGCCGAATCTGATTCTGCAACCGATTGTCGAAAACGCCATCCGTCACGGCATCGCGCCGCACATCGCCGCCGGGCGCATCGAGATCGCCGCGCGCCGCTTCAACGGCTCATTGCAGGTGCAGATCATCGACAACGGGCCGGGCCTCGTCACCAGCGGCAACAACGGGCGGATTCTGAAAGAGGGCGTCGGCCTGGCCAACACACAGGCGCGCTTGCAGCAGCTCTATGGAGATGATTCGCGGCTCGACCTGGCCAACACCGCGAGAGGCGGCTTGAGCGTGACGCTCGAAATCCCTTTCAACGCTTCCTGATACTGGCCCGCCGAATCCGCTTCGCCACAAAAATATAAAGGCCCGAAGAATCACCAAGACGGAACGGATGTTCCTTCGTGATTCTTCGGGCCTTTGTGGCAGAAAACCGTGAGCCGGCGCTAACGATCCGGATGGCGCGGGAACTTGACGAACGGCAAGCGCACGCCGCGCACGAAGATGCGGTCGCTGCGCATCTCTGGCGGCGACTCCAAGCCTGTGCTGCCCATCGCCGCGATGATGTCGTCTTGATCAACGCCGTCGCCGCTGATGCCGAGGCCGCCGACCAGCTTGCCGCCTTTGTAGATCGGCACGCTGCCGGGGAAGATCTGTATGCCGTTGGCGATTGCCGGTATTGACGGGCACGGCGGCGTCAGCGCATTCGTCAGCGCCGCGGTGTTGCCGCCGATGCCGCGCAGGATGTTGAGGAAGTATTCATCGAGCAGCAGATCGAGCTGCAAGCCGTCGTTGAACGGACTCCATTCTTCGATGGGCTTTGAGAACGGCCCGTGCTCGGTTTCGTCAATGCCGTCCGGGAAGAAGGGGCGGCTCAGGAAGCCGCCGGCGCGATCCGAAAACGCCACCGAGCCGTCGAGCCTGAGTCCGTCTTTGGCCGCCGCATCTACATAATTGCTGAAGCCCGCCTGCCGCAAACGCGTCGCCGCGTTCGCGTTGCTGAAGAAAGCCGCCGTGCGCGCTTTCTGCGCCGAGACGTCGAAGCCGAAGATCGGCGCGTCAATCGTGCTGAAGATGCCGAGGATTGTGCCGTCCACGTCGCAGACGGTGATGTTGACTTCAGCCGGGCTGTTTTCGGGCTGACGAATCGCGGCGCGTGTCTTGAACGCCTGGGCCGCGGCCTGCACGATGAGCGTCTTGACTTCGCCTGCGCTCAACGCCGAGCCGCTGTGGAAAGGATAGAAATGATGGGTCGCATCTTCAATGCGCACGCGGCCGGCCGGGATCGATGGGTCGAGCGTGATGACCTGGAAACTAGAGGGCTGTGCCGGCAGCACCGCCGCCGGCGCAAGGCCGAGGCAGGTGTTGAGCGAGCCATTGAGCTGATTGAATCCCGGCACCGCCGCCGCCGCCGGCATCTGGGCGTTGACGTAAGGGAAACGGATGCCGTTGACGATGATCTTATCGCCGGTGATCGCGGCGGGCGCTTCAAAGCCGCGCGTCGCCGCCACCGCGATCAGTTCTTCCGGCGGTACGTCTTTATCCGAAGGGTCCGGGTCGAGCGTGTAATGACCGTCGCCTTCGATGCCGATGCCGCCGACCTTGACGCCATTCTTGTAAAGCGGCAGCCCGCCCGGATCGGCAGAGAGGCCGAGCGGTGAGCGCGCATTGACGTCACTGCATAGGAGCTGCGAGAACTGCACGCCGAACAGCGGCCCGCTGCCTTGAAAGTGGACGCCGGGCGGGAAATGCTCCTGAACGATGAAGCTGGCCGTGCGCGTGCTGAAGGCGTGGCCCTGGCTGCTCAGGAACGAGCCGGTCACGGCTTTCGAGATCGCCGCCGCGCATGCCGGCACGGTGACGCCTTCGATGCCGCCGCGCGGCCCGCGGTTCGGCAAAGTCACCGTCGTGTTGGCATTCGCGCCATTCATCGTGAAGACGCCCAGGACATTACCTTCTTTGTCAACCACGGCGATGGTCGATTTCAAGCTGCTGGCGTCGGCCTGGGCGGCAGCCTGGGCAATGATCTGCTTAACGTCGGCGTCTGTGAGCTGGCCGTCGTCGCTGGCCGCGACTTCGAGGTGCGCCGAGACGGTGCTGCCATCGGGGTTGGTGATCGTCACGTCTATGCCGCCCGCGAGATCACTTTCGGCGACGCCATTGACAAAAATCTTCGACGCGCTCTTGACCTTGACGCTGCCAAAAGCGAGCGTCTGGCCGGTGGCTGAACGCAGGCTGACGCTGGCACCCTTTTGAAAATTCGAGCCTTTGATGACCAGCCGCCCCTGGCCGGCGTCAAAGGCGCTAGCCTGGACGTTGATCGTCGGCGATTGCGCCGTCTGGGTCAGGGAAGCCAGCGTCTGACCGGTGAAAGCGATCAGCACGGCGACAAATAACAGGCTTTGCAGTTTGAGCGATGTGAGTCTTCTGAACATCTTTGCGCTCCGTGTAGTTGAGGACAGTGGAAAATACATAATGACGACTGATGACCAAACGGCGGCAAGTTTACTCAAAGTCGCTTTCAGTTGCAAGCGGCGACCGCTAACTATCAGGGTCTATTCATTCTCCGAACTTGAACCGCCAAGACGCCAAGACCGCCAAGAGAACACAAAGTTCCTCTTGGCGGTCTTGGCGTCTTGGCGTCTTGGCGGTTTATATCCGATGGCTATTCGAGAATGAATAGGCCCTGCGCTAACTATGGATCCCGATCAAACGGCGGCTTGCGCGCCAATGGCTTTTGAAAGATTCAAGGGTCAAGACTTACAGCAAGCCTTATGCCTCTGGCTATCAGCGAGCGATTGCCGACTTCTGTAAGCGGTCGCGCTTGACTTTGAAAAATTGAAATGATATTTTCCGGCGCGTATCACCCAGCAGTGTTGCAGTAGAGTAGTTTATAAAAACAGGTCATTCGTGATATGGAACTCGTCTAAAGATTGAAGTTCCTCACTCTCTTGTACCTTATCTGACCGGCACTCCGGTTTAGATCGCGGCTGTCCCTGAGTTGCGTTCGCGGTTGAGAGGGATTGAATGCGATTCAAGCTCACTGTTGTTGCACTGTATATATTCTTGGCGCTGGCGCTCGCCGTCGGCTTGCGCCACACGGCGGCTGATTCCGGCGAGCGAGTGGATGTGCCGCAAGACGCGGCGCAGCGGCCCGCCATCAGCCTCGACGCGACCAATGGCAGGCGCGGCCTGGTCTTATTCCATCATCGCGGCCATGAATCGTTAGAGATTCGCAGCAACTTCGACGCGCCGTACCTCAACAAAGAGGCCGGCTCGATGAACTGCGTCGTTTGCCACCACCGCCGCGACACCGCAGACCCCGCACAGCCCGACACCACAGACGTCGCCGACCGCAAGCAGTTTCAAAACTGCAAAGCCTGCCACAAAGTTGACGAGGCCGACCCGACACAGTTCGTTGATCGCGAAGGCTACATCCTCAACGCCCGCGAAGCCTATCACCGCCTCTGCATCGGCTGTCACATGCAGAAACAGGAGATGGTGGCGCGCGGCGAGTACAAGGTCGTTGATCGGCTGCCTATCAAATGTAGCGAGTGCCACAAGCTCGGCCAGAGCGACGAAGAGTACGAGGCGCGCAGCCGGCGTCCTGAGCCTGAGCCCGACGCTGTGCCTTACGAAAACCGCCCGTGGCCGCCGGATTACAGCAAAGCGCCCGTCGTGCCGACAACGCATTACGACCCGCCGGGCTATGCCGGCCCGTCGCGCATCGGCACGCCGGCACAGCAGAGCGGCAACTTCGAGCCCATCACCGACCGCTGGCGCATCGGCTTTCCCGGTCACGACGTCGAGCCGCGTTACGCGCAGGGGCATATCTACAACCCCTATCGCCAGAACATCTTGAAGGCCGATTATCCGATACTCGGCCAGCATAACTTCTTCTTGCTCACCGCCGAGAGCGAGTCGTTCCTGAACGCCAAGCGCATCCCCGTGCCGAGCAACGTCGCAGCGCAACGGCCCGACAGCGAAGAGTTCTTCGGGCGCGGCGGCGCGTACTTTTTCAACCAGAACTTCATCCTGTCGATGGAGTTGTTCAACGGCGACACCTCGTTCAAGCCCGTGGATTGGCGCGTCCACGTCACGCCGGTCTTCAACATCAACTACCTGCACACGCAGGAAAACGGGCTGGTCAACGCCAACCCGGCGCGCTTGAACACCCGCACAGACGGCTACATCGCCCTGCAAGAAGCCTTCGGCGAATATCGGTTGGGCGACACGACGAAGGTGATTCCTTTCCTTGGCGGCGGGCGCAAAGGCGACAAGAAGAGCCCGTTCTTCGACACGACTTCGATTCGTGCGGGCATTCAGCCGTTCATCTCGGATTTCCGCGGCTTCATCTTCAGCGACGTGAATCTCGGCGCGCGCCTGTTTGGCAATTACGCCAACAATCGCTACCAGTACAACATCGCCTACTTCTACATGCTGGAGAAGGACACCAACAGCGATCTGAACACGCCGCACTTCCGCGACCAGACGGTGTTGATCGCCAACCTCTTCCGGCAGGACACGCACTGGCACGGCTACACGTCGCAGTTCAGCTTCCACTACAACGACGACCGTCCGAGCCGCCACTTTGATGAGAATGATTTTCTCGTGCGCCCGGCCTTGATCGGCAGCGTCCGCCCGCACGGCGTCAAGTCGTACTACCTGGGCTGGACGGGCGACGGTCACATGGGCAAGTGGAACATCACCCATGCGCTCTACCAGGCGCTCGGCCACGACTCGGACAATCCGATTGCCGGCCGCGAGATTAACATCAACGCGCAGATGGCGGCGGTCGAGCTGTCATTAGACCGCGACTGGCTGCGCTTCAAAGGCTCGTTCTTCTTCGCCTCGGGCGACAAGCAGCCGTTTGACGGCACCGGGCGCGGCTTCGATTCGATTCTCGATCACCAGGAGTTTGCCGGCGGCGGCTTGAGCTTCTTCAACTCGCAAGCCATTCCGCTTACGAACACCGCGGTGCTGCTGACGACGCCCGGCAGTTTGCTTCCGGCGCTGCGCAGCAGCAAGACCCAGGGCCAGTCGAACTTCGTCAACCCCGGCCTGTTCCTTTACAATCTCGGCGCCGAGGCCGAGCTGACGCCGAAGCTGCGCGCCATTTTGAATGCCAACTACTCGCACTTCCACCACACAGAGCCGCTGTCGGAGCTGTTGTTCCAGCCGGACATTCGTAAGCGCATCGGCTTTGATTACGGCGTCGGCGTACTGTACCGCCCGTTGCTGAGCGAGAACTGGATCGTTTCGGCGGGCTATTCGTCGCTGATACCGGGAAGCGGCTTTACAGACATCTACAGCTCGAATTGCAACGGCCAGAATTGCGGCCAGAAGCGCAAGGTGCTCTATTCGGCCTTTGTGAAGCTGAAGTTCGTTTATTGAGGGTTGATCGGCCATCGCGGACAGATCAAGCAGAGACCATCGGCGGGAGTGAAGATGAAAGCAGCGAATCGCAGCGCGTTAAAACTGATTGTGACCCTGACGCTCGTTTGCCTGTACTCGTTCGTCAGCTTTGCCGATTCGGGCAAGCCCGCCAGCCCGCCGTCCGCCAGCGATTCAACGACGCCCGCACACGGGGAACTGACGGATGCTGCGCCGCAAGCCACCGCGCCCTGTGACCCGACGGCGGTCAAGGCTTCGCTCTTCGGCATGACGCCGGCGGAAGCCGAATGCCGCAGCAGCGGCTGCGTCACCTGTCACCGCGGCATCGAAGACATTCACAACTACAAAGTCAATCTCGGCTGCATCGATTGTCACGGCGGCCACGCCGAAGTCCGGCGGCCCGACGGCGTGCAGAAAGGCTCTGCCGAATACCGTGCCCTGCAAGACAAAGCGCACGTCCTGCCGCGCAACGCTTCGATGTGGAAGACGGCGGCCAACCCTGTGCGCAATTATGCCGAGATCAACAATGAAGACCCGGCCTTCGTGCGCTTCGTCAATCCCGGCGACCTGCGCGTTGCCGCGATGAGCTGCGGCACCAGTGAGTGCCACACCCGCGAAGTCCACAACGTCGGCAAGAGCATGATGACGACCGGGGCGATGCTCTGGGGCGCGGCGCTGTATAACAACGGCGGCTACCCGTTCAAGAATTATCGCTGGGGCGAGAGCTTCTCGCCCGACGGCAAGCCGCAGCGCGTCATCACCATCCCGCAGCCGACTGCCGAAGAGACGCAGAAGAAGGGCGTCTTGCCGTTCCTCGACCCGCTGCCGCGCTGGGAAATCACGCACATGGGCAACATCCTGCGGACGTTCGAGCGCGGCGGGCGCAAAGCCGCCGAGGTCGGGCTGCCGCTTTCAGAAGAGTCGCCCGGCAAGCCGACGCAAAACCTCTTGAGCCCGCGCGGCCTCGGCACGCTGCTCAGAACCGACCCGGTCTACCTCGGGCTGCAAAAGACACGCCTGCTCGACCCGATGCTGGGCATGCTGGGCACCAACGATCAGCCGGGCGATTACCGCTCGTCGGGCTGCACCGGCTGTCACGTCGTCTATGCCAACGACCGCGACCCGCTGCACGGCGGGCCGAATGCCGAGAAGTATGGCCACGACGGCGCGACCCATACTGATGACATCGCGCTCAAAGAGGCCCGCGACAGCGGCGAGCCCGGCCACCCCATCAAACACCAGTTCACTCGCGCTATCCCTTCGAGCCAGTGCGTCGTCTGTCACATGCATCCGGGGACGCTGGTGATGATGAGCTTCTACGGCACGACGTGGTGGGACCTGGAGACCGACGGCGACAAGGGCATGTACCCTGAAAAGTCCAAGAAGCTGTCGCCCGGCGAAGAACAGGCCACCCTGATGCGCAATCCCGAAGAGTCGTCGTTGCGCGGCAACTGGGGCTCCGTGGATTTCCTGCGCGGCCTGCGCGATTCGGTCAACCCGAAGCTGACGCGCACACAGTTCGCGGACTTCAACGGCCACGGCTGGATTTTCCGCGATGTCTACAAGACCGACCGCAAGGGCAACTTCCTCGATGCCAATGGCGATGTCGTTAATGATGTGAATGCGGCGAAGCTCAAAGAGGCCGCCGAAGGGCCTGCGAAAGCCGGCCTGCCGGTTCACCTGAAAGACATCCACATCGAAAAGGGCATGCATTGCGTCGACTGTCACTTCAAGCAGGACAATCACGGCAACGGCAAGCTCTACGGCGAGGTGCGCAACGCCGTCGAGATCGATTGCGTAGACTGTCACGGCACGATCAGCGAGCGCGCCGACCCGACCAATCCGAACGCGCGCACTTCGGCTGAATATCAAAGGGCGAAAGCCGGCAACCGGCTGATGCCCGACCGCTTCACCCAGAAAGACGTTGAGGACGCGGCGAAATCCGGCACACGCCTGCTCGATTACCGCGAGCTACAGTGGCGCAAAGACCGCTTCTTCAAAGACGCACAGGGCAACCTCTGGCAGCGCGCCGCCGTCAGCCGCGATGCCGACGGCAAGCCCGTCGTCTGGCGCGTCAAGCAGGTGGCTGACACCGTCAACCCGGCCAGTCCCGACTATAACGAGAAGGCGGCGCTTGCCAAGACCATCCAGACGGACAACAAGACCTGGGGCGGCGTGCCCGCGGACGAAACGAAGCTTGCGCATGCCAACTCGTCCATGACCTGTTTCAGTTGTCACACGTCGTGGACGCCGAGCTGTTTCGGCTGTCACTTGAAGATGAAGGCGAATCAAGAGCGCGGCATGCAGCACAACGAAGGCGAGGAAGAACTGCGCAACTGGACGTCATACAACTTCCAGACGCTGCGCGACGATGTCTTCTTGCTTGGCCGCGATGGCACGGTGACCGGCAAACGCTTTGCGCCCGTCCGCTCGGCCTGCGCCATCCTGGTCAGCTCGCAGAACCAGAACCGCGAGTGGATTTACTCGCAGCAGCAGACCGTGTCCGAAGAAGGCTACAGCGGCCAATCGTTCAGCTCATCCTTCCCGCACACCGTCCGCACACGCGAAACGCGCGGCTGCGCCGATTGTCACCTCTCAGAGAAGAACGATAACAACGCCTACCTGGCGATGACTTACATGCAGGGGACGAACTTCTATAACTGGATAGGCCGCTATTGCTACGTCGCCACAGGCCATGAAGGGTTTGAATCCATCGTCGTCACCGAGCGCGACGAGCCGCAGGCGGTCATCGGCAGTTTCCTGCACAAGCTGGCTTTCCCCGAAGAGTGGGAGAAACACCAGGCGCATCATCAGGAGCTTGAGACGGCGTACGAACACCCCGGCAATGACATTCTGCGCGGGCTGAATCCGCTCGCCCCGGAACAGACCGAAGTCTTAAACGTGCAGCTTCGCGGCGAGTACCTCTACGCCGCGACCGGCAAGGGCGGCCTGCGGGTTTACGATGTGGCGAACATCGATCAGAAGGGCTTTTCAGAGCGCATGACGACCGCGCCGTTTTCGCCGCTCGGCCAGCGCTTCTACGTCAAGACGAAGTACGCGACCGCCGTGGCATCGCCTTCGACGCTGGCGGTTGACCCGACGGCATCGCTGCCCGCCGATTTGCTGAAGAAGTACGGCGTCAACAAGCTGCGCATCCACCGTCCCGAAAACGAAGAGGCCGTTTACCGCGACGACAAGCAGCCGATCCACCCGCTCTACGCCTTCCTCTACGTCACAGACAAGTACGAGGGGCTGATTACGGTCGTCGCCGCGACGCTGCTCGACGGCGACCCGCAGAACAACTTCCTGCGGCGGGCGCTGACATGGAATCCGAACGGCGTGCTGAACGGCGCCAACAACATCACGATTGCCGGCACCCACGCTTACATCACCTGTGACCGCGGGCTGGTCATCGTTGACATCAACAATCCGTTCGAGCCGAAAGTGGTCGCCGAAGTCGGCGCCCCGGCGTTGAAGAATCCGCGCGCCGTGCAGATTCAATTCCGCTATGCCTTCGTCTGCGACAGCGACGGCGTGAAGGTGATTGATGTGACCGATCCGGCCAAACCGCGCGCCGTCGAAGGCGCGGTGGTGCCGCTCGCCGAAGCGAATAACATTTATGTGGTACGCACCTATGCTTACGTCGCGGCCGGCCGTCAGGGGCTGGCCATCCTTGACGTGGAGAATCCTGAAAAGCCGCGCCTCGATCAGATGTTCGACGCCGGCGGCAAGCTCAACGACACCCGCGACGTGAAGGTCGGCATGACCAACGTGAGCCTCTTCGCTTACGTCGCCGACGGCAAGAACGGCCTGCGCGTCGTGCAGTTGACTTCGCCCGAAACGCGCCCGACCAATTACGGTTTCAGCCCGCGCCCGACGCCGCAGTTGATCGCTTCGGCGCACACCAAGGGGCCGGCGCTGGCGGTTTCAGAAGGCATTGATCGCGACCGCGCCATTGATGAGAGCGGCAATCAACTGGCGGTCTTCGGTCGCCGTGGCGCGCGCCCGTTGAACTTCACCGAGCTGCTGCGGATGTACACGCTCAACGGCAATCTGTTCACGGTCCCCGACATACAGGATCGCGACAACAAGAACAACCGCGACATCCGGCGCGTCTACGGCTCGCCGCGAATGACGGACGCGGCGGCTAGTGCAGGTGCGACGCCGCAAAGATGAGGCGTGATGTTCATTGCTTGGGGGTTGGAGAGCGAATGAAGCTGAAGCTGGCAACCTTGATCGCCTACTTGCTGCTGATGGCCGCGCCGGCGGCGTTCGTGGTTCGGTCCGCGCCCGCGCAGGACAATGCCATGAAGCCGGCTTGCGACAAGGCCGGCAAGTGCGGCGACGCGGCCAATCACGTCATCACGCTCGACCTCAAGGGCGTTCAGGGCAAAGTCTGCTTCGCGCACAAGACGCACGAGAAGTACATCAATCCCGATTCGGAGTTCGTCCATACGACCGCGAAGGGCGCCGAGTGCATCGGCTGTCACCACCGGCGCAACGAGGTGAGCGATGCGCCGACGCTGTGGAAGTGCGACTCGTGCCACCGCACCGAAAGCACGCCGGCCAACCCGCGCAATCACGAAGGCGACGAGATGTATAACAAGCGCGTCTTCCACGAACTTTGCATCGGCTGTCATCAGGCGACCAACGCGCAGGCCGATAGCCGTTGCAAAGCGCCCGTCGCCTGTACCGAATGCCATGAGCCGGGAACCGGGGTGCCGCGCGCGGTCCGTAGTCAGTAATCAAGGAGGAGCCATTGGCGAGAGCGGGGATTAAAAGTAGCGTGCTCGTGCTCGGCTGTCTGCTGGTGCTTACGGCGTTTATCGGGTCGCGGCCTTCGCGCGCCGATGAATCCCGGTTGCCCGAGCCTCAGCGCGGCGCGCGCCCGGCGGGGCCGCCGCGCTTTCCGCACAAACAGGAGAAGCACCGCACCGTCAATTGCGCGAGCTGTCACCTCG
The DNA here is from genome assembly GCA_035275065.1 of Blastocatellia bacterium. NCBI lineage: Bacteria > Pseudomonadati > Acidobacteriota > Blastocatellia > Blastocatellia bacterium. The sequence continues at coordinate 83,385 of DATENM010000014.1, read as the reverse complement.
GCGCTAAACGAGACGCCACGCAGAGCGACCGCCCGGTGGCGAAAGACTTCCCGCACACCGCCTGCGTCGGCTGTCACCAGAACTTCGCGGCGGAATTCTTCAAGTACGGCGTCGCCGGCTCGAATCGTTTCTGCGGCATCTGCCATATGCCCGGGCGTACGGCGGCGAGCCCCGAATCTTTGCGCACAGACTTCACCAGCCCGGAGATGAAGCGCTTTACCGAGTTCGAAGACATCTTCGGCCACAAAGCGCACCAGCAGCCCGTCCGCTCTGACATTCAGCTTCGGCCTGTTGCCGGCGGGGCGCAGTTCAGCGTCGGCTCGCGCCCGCTCTGCACCAGTTGCCATGCGCCGATCCGCAATGCTTCCGACGATGCCAAAGACATGCGCACAGAGATGGACCACCCGACCTGCTTCGTCTGTCACGGCGGCTCTTCGACGAAGCTGCGGGCGTTGAGCGAGATCAACCGCTTTCCTTATGAAAACGATTGCAAGGGCTGTCACGGGCTGATCGAAGGCGAGGCGGGGGCGGCCCGCGTCGAGCTGTTCGGGTCAATCAAAAAGTTCCGGCACTACATCGATCACGACATCGATATCCGCCCGAAGAAGAAGCCCTGGACGCCGCCCGTGGCGCACGATTATCTTTGCTCGGACTGTCACAGCCCGATCAGCGAAACGACGGCGCTCAGCCAGATCACCTTGCCACAGGCCGGCTATTGTAATCAATGCCACCAGGCGAGGAAGCCGGGCCTGCCCGACCGGCTGAGCGCGCAGGATTTGAACAAGCTGGGCAAGCGACCGTAACCTAGAGCGGATTTCAATCGGGTATAGCGCAAGGCGGTTAGCTTGCGTACGGGCTCGCGCAATCTAACAGATTGCGCTACAGATTCGGCAGACTCGGTAGACTTTTTGAGAATGAAAAACGACACCGCAAAACTGCTCAAGCTCGTCGTCGCGATGCTCGCCCTGACGCTGTTCGTCAGCCTCGCGGCATGTCGCAGCACGAAACAGAACCTCAACAAGCCGCCCGACAACGCCAACGCCGCGGCCCCGGCTCAGCCTGTCAGCCAGTCGCCCTTCGATATTGTTGACTCGAAGGTGATCGAAAAGGTCTCGCCCTTCGACCATAACCGCAAGGAGCATCAGACCAGGACCAAGGATTGCGCCTTTTGCCATCAGCGCAAAGACAACAACGCGACGCCCATATTTCCGAGCCACCCGGCCTGTATGGAATGTCACCAGAAGGATTCTACTAACCGGCAATCCCGCATGTGCGAGGTCTGTCACACGACGCCTGTGGACGCCAAGGGCACGCTCATCGAGTTCCCGAAGAAACAATCGGAGTTCGGCCTCAAGGCTTTCTCGCACCGTCAGCACGGCGACGCCGACAAGATGAAGGGCCAGATGGCCGACAGCCCCGGCGCGCCGGCCTGCGACAAGTGCCACAGCTTCGATCAGGCGAAGGTCGTCGCCGCCTTCCCGCATCACCCCGAATGCTATGCCTGTCACGCGCACCAGGCGAATCAGACGACGCAGGTCGGGCAGGTCAGCAAGACCCTCGGCGATTGCGGCACCTGTCACGTCAAGAAAGACCAGGCGCTGGCGTTTACTCGTGGCACAGGACCGGCGTTGGCGCTTTACAACTTCCGCCACGGGCCGCATCTGGCCAAGAGCGGCGACTGTAGCAAGTGCCACAAGACGACCGAGGTGCCCGAAGCCCAGGCGCGCGCCGACATCGCCGAGATCAACGTGGCGCGCGGTCAACGCCACCATTCGACCTGTTGGCAATGCCACGTTGCGGCGCGCGAAACCGCTTGCACCAAGTGTCATAAGGGGTCAGTGCCATTCTAGCCGAGGGGCGGCAGAGCCATTCAATTCGGCAAAGCGTGAATGTAAAGTTGAACACGGAGGCACGGAGACGCGGAAGCACAGAGGCTTCCGCGTGTATCTCCGTGCCTCCGTGTCTGCGTGTTTAATTCCCATTCAGTTATTCGTGAGAGGATGCGCGGATTCATCCTTCCGCCGTCATCCTCAATCGGTGTATACTCTCTGACCAGCCGATCCACAGAGGCTTTGGAAGATCATTCATACGAATCCATTTTTATGAAAAGGTAGTCTATGCCGCGAGAACATCAGAGTCGCCGCGAAGTCCTTAACGCCATTCAGACGCTGCCTTCGATCCGCGATCTGCTGGCCGTCAACGAGGGCCACTTCGAGCATGAGCTTGATCTGGAGGTCTCGGTCTACGGGCGCAATTACAATGGCAAGAAGGTCGGACCCTACGTGCGTCTGCTGACCTACGAGCCGGGCGAGCCGATCATTAGTGCCGGCGACTGGGGCGGCAACACGTTTTACATCGTCGTCAATTCGCACGCCGATGTCTTCATTAATGCGCCGAACGGTCAGCCCTTGAAGGTCAGCGAACTGGCTCCCGGCCAGCAGTTCGGCGAGATGAGCGTGCTGGCCGGCGTGCCGCGCAATGCGACGGTCTGCGCCGCCGCTAAACAGCCGACGCAGATCATGGAAGTGCAGCGGCCCGCCTTGCGCCTGCTGCGCAAGATCAAGTCGTTCGCCGACTCGCTCGATACGACCTACCGCCGCCACGGGCGCGACAACATCCTCGACGCCCTGCGCACGCGCCTCAACCTGACCCCGGAGCAGGTGCAGGAACTCAAGAACATGTCACTGTTCCGCGTCTTCTCGAAGAACCACATCCTCTTCCGCGAAGGCGCGGCGGCTGATCGCGTCTATATCATTCAGAGCGGCTGGCTGCGGCGCGTCAATTATCCCAACGGTCAGAAGACTGAGGATTATCTCGGGCGCGGCTTCGCCTTCGGCGTAGACGGCATCCTGAAGAACACCACCTGGCCGTGGACGGTGACGCTGATGGGGCGCACAGAGGTGCTGGAAATATCCATCGCCAAGCTGCGCCAGAACACCGTGCTGCGCGAGGCGCTGGCGCGCGGCCTCGACGAGCTTGCGCCGCCCGCCACCCAGGCGCGCGTCAGCCCGAAGCCGGCCGTGCGCGGCAAGACGCTCGCCGCGCAGCAGGCGTTGATCGATACGGGCCTCGTTGATGGCACCAACCTGCTGGTGATGGACATGGACTTGTGCGTGCGTTGCGGCAACTGCTCGCTGGCTTGCCACAAGATTCATGGCCAGTCGCGGCTGCTGCGGCGCGGCATACAGGTGACGCGGCTTGAGGCGCCGCGCCCGCGCGCCGTGCAGAGCATTCTGTCGCCTGCGGTCTGTATGCATTGCAAAGACCCCGAATGTCTGACCGGCTGCCCGACGGGCGCCATCGGGCGCTTCGGCAACGGCCAGATTGACATCAATAAACCGACCTGTATCGGCTGCGGCGATTGCGCCACGCAATGCCCGTACAATGCCATCTCGATGATCCCGCGCCGCGACAAGGCGAGCGAACAGAAAGTCACCTTTGCCACCAAGCTGCAAGATTACATGCGCATCGGCACAGACCCGCTGCCGCCGGCCATCGAGGCGACCGACGACCTCGTCGCCGTCAAATGTAACCTTTGCAACAACACGACGATCAACCCCGAAGGCAGCAAGCGGCAGGCTTACAGTTGCGAAGAGAACTGCCCGACGGGGGCGTTGGCGCGCGTCAGCCCGATTCAATACTTCGACGAGATCGGCGCCATTCAGGGCTTGATGGTGATGGATCGGACGCATGCGATGGGGCGCAACATCCATCGCTCGGACCCGCCGCGCCTATTGAGCCACATCCTTGGAATCGTGCTGACCGTGCTGCTCACTGCCGGGACCATTTATGGCCTGCAACGCTACGGGCTCGGCGAGCGGCTGGTGAGCTTCCTGAACATGCGCTGGATCACAGGGCTCGTCGGGCTGCTCGGCATCATCGGCGTCATGCTCTATCCGATGCGGCGCAAGGTTTACACGCGGCGCAGGGGGCCGCTCAGGTACTGGCTGCTGTCGCACCTTTACCTGGGCGTCATCGGCGGCATCATGATCTTGCTGCACGGCGGCACAGACGCGGGCGGGCCGCTGACTTGGGCGCTGATGATCAGCTTCGATCTGGTGATCTTGACCGGCCTCTTCGGCATCCTCGCCTATCAGGTAGCGCCGCGAATCTTGACGAAGATCGAAGGCTCGCCGTTGCTGATTGACGACCTCTTGCAGCGCCGCGACGAATTGCAGAAAGAGCTTGCCGAGATCGGCGCAACGCCCGCCGAACCGCTGCGCGGATTGGTGCGCAACCGCATCATCCCGCGCTTCACCTCATTCGGCTTTTTGCTCAGGCAATTTCTGAAGCGCGAGCCGCTCGATGCCGTGATTGACGCGGCGAAGCGCGGCGCCGGCGCCGAATATCAGCAGCTACAGAATCAAAAAGACCGCGACCGGCTGGAGCAGGCGATTGAAGCGGCGGTGACGATGCGCCGCGTCGATGCGCTGATCTTCCTGCACCGCGTCTGCAAGTGGTGGCTGCCGCCGCACGTCGCGACGACGTCGGTGATGCTGGGGCTCATGGTCATTCACATCATTCAGGTGATTTATTACGCCTCGCGGTAATGGTAATGAAAGATATGGCTGCCAAGATTGAGACTTCAAAAAACCGCTTCCTCATCCGACGCCGCGACACGGACAGCGCGGTTGATGATGTGGTACTCGAAAGCGAGGGCCTGACCATCGGGCGGCTGGTCAGCAACGATCTGGTGCTGAATCACCGCGCCGTGTCGCGCACCCACGCCGGCATCAAAGAGATTCGCGGCGAGTTCTGGCTGTTCAACCTGTCGCAATCCAACGGCACCGTGCTGAACGGCGAGCTGGTTGAGAAGACGGCGCTCGCCGACGGCGACGTGTTTCGCATCGGCCCGTTCCTGATTCAGGTCAACTACGTGCAGAACGCTCTGGCGCTGGCCGTCGAGCGCGCCGTCGACTCCACCACTGAGTGGGAGGCCGGGGCCGTGCCGCAGGCGCAAGGGCCGGGGCTCAGCGAAGAAGGCGTTTCGACGATCATCATGAAGCGACCGCCGAAGCCCGGGTCGCAAAGCATGACCTTCGCCGGCACCAAGCGACAGGAAGGCACGGGGCTGCTGCGCGCCGTGATGCCGGCGCAGGACGAACAGGCGCTCGACCTCTTCTGGAAGAACCGCAAGCGCGAAGCCGGCAAGATCGCCGCCCGCACATTACTGCACCCGCGCGGCGGCCAGCGGCTCGGCAAGTTCCAGTTCAACTGGCGACCGACGCGCGACCTGGCGCGGCTGTGGCGCAAGTCCTACTTCTATGTCGGGGCGGCGGCCGTCCTGCTGCTGTCGCTGGCGGCGTTCCTGATCTACGAGTCGGCTTATTCGCCCGGCCCGGTTTCTTCGGCCCACGCCAGCCTGTTCGCGCCCAATGATCTCGGCAAGCGCAACATCGCCATGCAGTCGAATAGCAATTCCTGCTCGAACTGTCACGGCGTCACCACGGGCATGCAGGATAAGTGCATCGATTGTCACCGCACACAGGCTTCGCCCCCCCTTGCCGCCTTTGCGCCGACCATCTACGACGCGCACGACCGCGAAGGCATGGTCTGTTCGAGCTGTCACACAGAGCATCAGGGCAAAGACATTCACGCAGGGCTGGTGGCTTATCAGCTTTGCGCCAATTGCCACAACGGCAACTACACGATCAAAACCGGCGAGCGCGCGGGCCGTTTGCTTCCCGTGCCGCACGGCGGCGAGGTGGGCTATCCGGTCGTCTACGACAAGTGGCAGTGGAAGCTGACGCCGGATCAGGTCAAGCGCAAAGGCTATCCTGACGCCTGGGCGCAGTACGAACCGCGCGACCAGTTCCATGCCTTGCATCAATGGGGCCGCATGGCCGGGCGCATGAGCTGCGGCGATTGCCACACGCGCGGCGCAACCGGCGACGAAGCGTTTCTCAGATCGCCGAAAGACGAGTGCGCCAAGTGTCACGGCGTCAGCTTTGCGGCGACCAGCGCCACCACGGCGCAGGTCAATTGTAATACTTGCCACGTTCAGCACGGGCAGAAGAACGACCTGGCTCGCGTCGTCACAGACAGCGGCAAAGACCCGCAGAAGCTAAAGACCTATCTGGCAACGCTGAACGCCAAGGTGCCGCCGGCAGAGCAGCAGCCGAAGGTAATAGATAAAGTCTTTGCCGGCACGGGGCCGGCTGAAGTCCAGCGCCAGAACAAGGCCAATATCAACACCCGCGCGCCGCGGCAGTTCGGCGGCTTGCCGTGGTACGTCTGGGCGGGGCTCGTGGGCCTGGTGCCGATTGCCGCGCTGGCGGTAATGGCTTATGGCACGGCGCGGCGCAAGTCGCAGTTGGCGGCGGCGACGGCAGTCGTAAAGCAGCCGACCGTGCCGCTGCCGCGCACCGGCTCGATTGATCTGGAGAAAGCCAAAGCCGAAGGGCCGGCCTACCCGCACCCTGTGGTTGACCCTGTGCTGTGCATCGGCTGTCACGCCTGCGTCGAAGCCTGCCCGCACGATGTGCTGGCCATCGTCAATGGGGTTTCGACACCCATCGCGCTCGACCAGTGCATGGAAGACACCGCCTGCACGGTTGAGTGCCCGACCAGTCCAAAGGCTTGCATCGTCATCAACACGGATAAGAAGATTGCCAAGCGCAAAGTGCCGGCGCGCGATCAGAAGCTGATGACCAACGTCGAGGGCATCTACATGGTCGGCGACGTGTCAGGCGTGCCGCTCATCAAGAACGCCATCAACGAAGGCGGCCAGGTGATCGATTACGTCGTCGAGGATCTCAAGAAAGAAGGCGCGAATGGCAACGCCGATTACGACGTGGCCATCATCGGCGTCGGCCCGGCGGGGCTGTCGGCGGCCGTGCTTGCCAAGCAACGCGGCTTGCGTTACGTGGCGCTTGAACAGGATCAGATCGTTGCCACCATCGCCAATTACCCGGCGGGCAAGTACGTCTTCTTCAAGCCCGATACCGTCGATGCCAAAGGCGGCATCCCGCTGCCCGGCGTCGGCGATAAGAAGGAATCCATGCTCGACGGCTGGACCAAGACGATGCTGTCGAATGGCGTGGTCATCAACCAGGAAGAGAGCTGCAAAGACATCAAGCGCGCCGACGGCATCTTTACCGTGACCAGCGAAAAGGGCAAAGAGAAAGAGATCGTCAGCTACAAAGCACGGCGCGTCATCCTGGCCATCGGCAATCGCGGCACGCCGCAGAAGCTGCGCGTCCCCGGCGAAGAGATGAAGATTCCCGTGCCGGCAGAACCCATCGTCGCCAAGCACTGCCCGAAGTGCGGCACGTCGCGCACCGGCAATCAGCAGTTCTGCCCCAAGTGCGGCAGCCCGTTCCCGTCGCGGGTGCGCCCGGCCTTCGACGACTCGAAGGTCAAGTACAAACTCTCTGACCCGGACGATTATAAAGGCAAGCGCTGTATCATTGTCGGCGCTGGCAACTCGGCCATCGAGGCGGCGGTTGACCTGTCGGGATTCAAGCGCGACGGCGACCAGATCACCTTCACTCGCGACAACGAAGTGACCCTGCTGGTGCGCAGCGACCTGAAAGGCGACTTGAAGCTCGGCAATAAGATGAACCTCTATGACTGCATCGATGCCGGCAAGATCAAGATGCTGGTTCGGCGGGCCATCAAAGAGATCAAGGCCGACGAAGTCATCCTCGTTGATTCGCGCTCGAACGAGGAGAAAGAACGCTTGAAGAACGATTACATCTTTGCGCTGATCGGCGGCGAGAAGCCGACGAAGTTCCTCGAAGGGCTGGGCATCAAGATCGGTTGAGCGCTGTGGCATTCTGCCATGAAACCTGCGAAGATGTACGGGCGAAAGCCCTGCGCCACCCCGAGATGAAGGAGAAGCCGTTTGAAAGTCAGGCTACTGCCGAGCGCCGCCGGACGCAAGTCACAGTTGCAAGCGTTGACCTCGTTCCTCATCAATGACTGCCTGGCGGTTGATGCGGGCAGCCTCGGCTTTGCGCTCAAGCCCGAAGAGATGGGCCAGGTGCACTGTGTGATCATCACGCACGCGCACAGCGATCATACCGCCTCGCTGCCCATCTATGTCGCCGAAGCCTACACCGTGCTCGAAGGGCCGGTGGTCATTTATGGGCTGGAGCCGGTCGTCGAGGCGCTCAAAGAGCATGTCTTCAATGACCAGATATGGCCGGACTTTCGCAATATCCTGCTGCCCGCGAGCGATCAGCCGACGATTGAGTTTCGCGTCCTGGTGCCGCACGAAACCGTCGAGATCGCCGGCCTGCGCGTGACGCCGATCCCGGTCAATCATGTCGTCCCCAACGCCGGGCTGATTGTCGAAGATGACGACGCGGCGGTGCTGTTCACCTCCGACACCTACTGCACGGATGAGCTATGGGCGGCGGCGAAAGAGCGCTCGCACCTGCGCGCCGTCTTTGTTGATGTGTCGTTCCCGAATGAGCTGGGCTGGCTGGCCGAGGCGTCCAAGCACCTGACGCCCGAGTTGCTGGCTTCTGAGCTGGGCAAGCTCGGCCGCGACGTCGAAGTTTTTGCCGTCCATATCAAACCGACCAACCGGCAAGAGGTGATTCGTCAGCTCGGCGAGTTGCAAATGCTAAAGGTCGGCGTCGGCGAAATTGACCGCGTGTACGAATGGTAAGCGAAACCACTCTTATTATCGTAGAAGAAGTATGGCCTCAAAACTGATCGTCACGGACACCCGAACCAATCAATCGTTTGACTTTCAACTGACGCGCGCCGAAATCCGCATCGGGCGGGCCGGCGACCGCAGCGACCTCGTGCTGGACGATGGCCAGGTGTCGCGCGCCCATGCCCTCATCAAGCGCACGGCGAACGGCTATACGCTGGTTGACCTCGAAAGCGCCAACGGCACCTGGATCAACGACCAGCGCGTCAAGGAAAAGCCCCTTTCAAACGGTGACAAGTTCACCATCAGCAAGTACAACTTCGAGTTCAAGCTTGGCGGCGACACGACCTCGATCAATTACGAGAACCAGGCCATCGGCGGCACGGTCTTTATGCGCAAGCCGGATGAGCTGGCCGGCAGCGTGCCGAAACTTGACCGCACGGCCCTGGGCGCTGCTGATCCGAGCGGGCAATCGCTTTACACGTATATCGAGACGCTGCGCAAGAAGGCCGAAACCTTGTCGCGCCTCTACGAGCTGAACCAGATGCTCAGCGGCGACTTCGCGCTCGACGCGATCTTCAAGAAGGTGAGCGAGATGGTCTTCCGCCTGACACCGGCAGACCGCTTCCTGGTGCTGCTGCGCGACGCCGACAGCGGCGGGCTGGACCGCATCGCCACCGAGTTCCGCAACCCGGCGCGCGCCACCGCCGGCGAGATCAGCATCAGCCGCACCGTGGTTGACCGCGTCTTGCAGGAGCGCATTTCGCTGCTTTCGCTCGATACCACGCTCGACCAGCGGCTGGTGGCGGCGCAGTCGATCATCATGCACAACATTCGCTCGGTCATGTGCGCGCCGTTGCTCGGCAGGACCGGGGCGCTCGGCGTCATCTACGTTGACTGTACCGAGCCGATGAAGATCCTGCGCGAAGACGATCTCGACCTGCTCAACGCGGTGGCCGCCGAGGCGTCAATCGCCGTCGACAACGCCATCACGCACAAGCAACTGGTCAGGGAAGAGCTGGCGCGCGCCAAGTATCGGCGTTTCATGGCGCCGCATGTCGTTGACGAGATATTGAAGAACCCCGACGCCTTGAACCTCGGCGGCACGAACTCGTGTGTGACCATGCTGTTTTCCGACGTGCGCGGCTTCACCACGATGTCCGAAGACCTTGAGCCGGACAAAGTCGTGCAGATCTTGAATGAATACTTCGCCGACATGACGCCCATCGTCTTCGAGCATCGCGGCATGCTCGACAAGTATATGGGTGACGGGCTGATGGCGCTGTTCGGCGTGCCGCTGCAATGCGCCGACGCGGCGACCAATGCGGTTGCCGCGGCCGTCGCCATGCAGCGACGCATGGCGGCGGTCAACCGCGACCTGCGAACAATGGGCATGTCGGACATCGCTATCGGCATCGGCATCAACACAGGCACGGTGACGGTCGGCTACATCGGCTCGGAAGAGCGCACCGACTACACCGCAATCGGCGATGCCGTGAACCTGGCGGCGAGACTAGAGAAGCAGGCGCAGGCCGGGCAGATCATCATCAGCCGCTCGACACGCGACATCATCGGCGATGACTTCCCTGTGCGCCCGGCGGGCGAGGTCTATGTCAAAGGCAAGGCCCACGTGGTGCAGATTTTCGAAGTTCTCTGGAATGAAGCCCAGACGCGCACGCGCCACACCGACCCCCTCAAGTGACGAGGTTTGAGCGGCGGGCGGTATCCTTTTTTCGGAGTTGGCCAAGCACATCGGCTCGGCGCCATCGGAATTGGGCGAAGGGTGGCGTTAGAGCCTGGAGCATACGCCCCAGGCTCTAACGCTTTAGTCTACTGCCGCAGCTTGAGGAATGTTAGAGCTGCTCACGTCTTCTATTGCGTCTTCAGTTTTTGTTGCAGATCTGCGTTCAAACTCTCAAACAGTGACCAGCACGGAATCGGCATCTTTTGGCTCTGAGGCCCATGGCCTCCAGTTTTCACCCAGGGATCGACATTGATCCTCCCTTCTTTAAGATCGATGCTGTAAACCGCAGTATACATGGCAGGACTATCCGTCGCCGCAAATACCCAATGGTCTCCGGTGCTATACCGACTAACAGTTCGTGTAAAGATGTTGGCGAAAAGGGTTCCATCTTGGCACGGGGACAAAGAGGTCAGCCCTACCAGAGGAGGCCTAGGCTTTGTTTCCTGACCATTCACCAACCAAAAGTTTCCGTTGCCCTGATTAGACTGATCTCCCAAGAGTTCAGTGGGGGAGTATTCCATCCACCTGGGAGTCTGACGTTTACCTAGTATGCAGCTTATTACCGAGGCGTGCGTGGCACACGCGAAACCCTGCGGTCTGAATACCCACAGGTAGTACGGATCAACATCTATTCCGCTGTAAGTCGCCCATGGAGACGGCACGTAGCAACGCGTGTTTGATTGGTCAACGTAAATCTCAGATGAAGAGCCAAGTGCTCCGTAGACGATGGAATTGTAGTGGTTGACACCTCCCAACAGTAAAGACCCCGGCGGCATCCCATCTTTGTCAGGATCATCGGATAATGTTGCTGGCGGATGGGTTACAGCTCGAACATTCACCACCCCGGATTTGGTAGCAGGCTGCCAGTTCCCATCCGTCAATTGGTTTCTCGCGTCCATCTCAAAAAGCTTCACATTGCCATCGGCCCCACCATTGTGTGCGGCGTAAACGAAGCTGGCTCCCCCACCGCGAGGGGACGGGAGCGCCCAGACGTCGGAATACTGATCGCCGGTGATCATGCCCTGACCAGAAATTTCTAGAGAGGACGGCTTAATCCTTCCGTGCTCGACGTCGCCGTTGTCTGAAGCAATCCATTTCTGACAAAAAAAGACGTGGTACTCTGGCTTAAGTGAGCCCGCATCTTCCTTGGGAACGGTGATTGAGAACCTGCGACCACGATTGCCGTACCCTATCGGTAGAGGCTTCCACGTGTCAGACTGAATCCCCTTTCTCCCGGTGGCAGCATATAGGTTCTGATCGTTGCCAAGAATGACGAACAGCCCCCGGTCCTGAGCTACCGGCCTGACCTTCTGAAGAAATTGCCGCATCATGTCGTTACCATCGTCCCATACCTCGGGAAGTGCGAGCACGATGGCCCTCAGATCAATCAACAAATCGTTGATTTTGTCAAAGTCGTGCCTGTGCTGTTCGTAGATAGGGTTACTGCTAGAGGTATCTTCTAACCGTTGATCCAACAACTGCTTGTTGGCCATGGAAGCTAGCGCCATATTGGCAACTAGCGAATCGGAATATGTCCGGCAGAAAACCCCTAAGATCTCCGGCCATTTTTCCAGATCCTGGGTTTTCTCGTCCTTTAGCCATTCTGCTGTCTCCCACTTTTTATAGAGCGCGGAGACTTTATCAAAGGCTGCCCTAATTGATATCAGGTCATCTTTGAGATATGTCCTGAAATCCGAGAGGTCCGATTCTTTCTTAAGAGGCAGGTTCAGATGTTTGGGCAATAAGGATTTCAGCCTGTAGATCGTAGTCGTATATTCCTCGACGGCATCGCCATCCGCCTTGGTGTGCTGGAGCCTCTTATCTGCGTCCATGCCTCTTATCGCCTCTATAATCTGATCCTTCAAAGAGGGTTGTTTCGGCCCAAAGTAGGTCAGGAGCTGACCGACTATGGTGAAGATTGCCCCGAACACCGCACCATAAGGGCCGGCCGCCGCAGACAAGCTGCCGAGCATCTGCGCCCCGGAGGCGCAAATGTCCATGATCGCGGCACTGCCGTTGATGTAATCGCCGGACTTGAAGGCCGAGGCCGCTGACAACACAGCCTTGGTCATGTTAGGCAAGTTCTTGTTTATTGCGTCCGTGACATCCTTCGCATATTTCTTTTTGTCAGCAGACGCGTTTTTGTCTGCTAATGTTTTCACCGCGTCCTCATATTTCATCTGTATCTGACTTACCGCACCCGCGAAGGCGCTTGCCTGTTCGGGCTGCATTTGTGACTGCGCGTGTAACATCATCAGGGAGATGTTCTCATTGACTTGTTCGAGTCCAGGGTCCGCCATGTCGCTCCTCCTTTTAGGGCTCCTAAAACAAGAGCCGTTGGTAAACAAACCACATTGTTAGAACTAAGCTCGACTTTACCCATTCACGCCGCATAACACACAGCGTCAATCAGGTATTTGAATAGTCTTCTCAAATTGTGTCTTGGGGCGGCTTTTTCAGCATCTCGCGCAGTTCAAGCAGGTTCCCCTTGAGCACATAGCCGCAGGCTCCCGCCTCGGTTGCCGCCGTGCGCCAGTGCTGATCGTCATGCTGCGTGACGATGATGATTTGCGCATCAGGAAAGGCTGCCCGAATGCGCCGCGTCGCCTCCAGCCCGCCGCCGCCTGGCATCTGCAAATCCATCAGCACCCGGTCGTCCTCGCTGAACTGCTGCGCCCTATAAGCCGCGACCGCCTCCCGGCCATCCGCGCATTCGATCACGATTTCGGCCAGGTCGGCCACGACTTCGCGAATCATTTGGCGCATCTGCGGGTTGTCTTCGACGATCATGATTTTCATCTCATAGCCAGTTCGGAATCTCTCTGACGGGGGGAGTATGCGCTAACCGGCGGGCGGCGTGAATGGAGCGTTCTACGAAAAATCTATAGGTAGGTCTGCGAATTTTTTGGGTAGTTCTACGGATGAGGGCGTAGGGATGAGGGCAGAGGGATGAGGGCAGAGGGATGAAAAGGCTTCGGCATCCTACCTTCATCCCTCATCCCTCCGCCCTCATCCCTTCAAAGCTCTGCCTGATGCTGGAGGGCGAACTTGACCAGCGCATGGCTGCCGTGCAGTTCGAGTTTGCTCGCGATGTTGTTGCGGTGATGTTCGACGGTGCGGATACCGATGCCCAGTTCAGCCGCGATCTCTCGGCTCGTTTGTCCTTCAGCGATCAGTTTCAGGACGCGGCGTTCGCTGGGCGTGAGTTGTTCGAGCGCGGGTTTCGCTGAGGCGAGCGTGGCGGCGCGGCTGCTGCGCCGGATGAGATACGAAGAAAGCGCCGGGCTGATGTAATCCTGCCCGGCGACAACCGCCTTCAGACAACTGACGATCTCGGTGATCGAACTGTCTTTTAGGATGTAGCCTTTGACGCCCAGGTCGAGTGCGGCATACAAATAATGTTCGTCCTTGTGCATGGTCAGAAAGACGAGCGGCACAGTGAGGCGTAGCTCCCTGGCCGCCCGCGCGACGGCAAAGCCGTCTTTGAGCGGCATGGTCAGATCCAGCATGGCAACGTCCACAGGTGTATCTTGCAACCGGGCGAGCGCCTGTTCGCCGTCAGCCGCTTCGGCGCTGACTTTGAGTTGCGGATCGGTCTCGATGATCTGGCGCAAGCCCTGCCGATAGACCGGGTGATCGTCGGCGATCAGAATGCGAATCGGGTTATTCATCGTTGCTTGTCCTTTAACGCGATCCTCAAGGTGACGGTCGTGCCTTGTCCGGGCGCGGATTCGATTGCATGCGTGCCGCCCAGAATGCGCGCGCGTTCCCGAATGCCCTGCAAGCCGAGTCCAGCGCGCTGGTGTATGTCTTCCGGCGTGAAGCCACGCCCGTTGTCATGAATCGTGAGCGCCAGCTCGCCGGGGTGTACCGCCAGGGTGAGCGCCACTTTGGTCGCGCCGGAATGTTTGAGAATGTTGTTGAGACACTCCTGCACGATACGATAAAGCATGATTTCGTCACCGGGCTGCAAAAGACCATCCAAGTCGTCAACCGCGTACGTGAATTGAATCGTCGAGCTGGCGCTGACTTTTTCAATCATCGCCACGAGGGCCGTGCGCAAGCCGAGTTGATCGAGATGCGACGGGCGCAGGTCGTAAGAGATGGCGCGCACCTCGTCGAGCGTTTGCGAGATGGCATCGCTGAACTCCGTGAATTGCGTCCGGGCTTGCTCGTCCCGCAAAGTCAGCGCCCGGAGTTGCGCGCGGTTTTTGATGACCAGCAAATTCTGGCTCAAACTGTCGTGCAATTCGGCGGCGATGCGTTTGCGCTCGCCCTCTTGCGATTCGAGCAACTGGCGCGCGAAGGCTTGCTGTAGGGCTTGTCTCCGTTCGATCTGCGCGACGCGGGATTTGAAAGCGGCAAAGACGGCGCCGCCCGCCGCCAACGTGACCAGCGTCAGAAACCACCACGTGCGATAAAACGGCGGCAGCACCGTGATGCGGACACTTTTGCCTTCTTTATTCCACACGCCGTCGCTGTTGGCCGCGATGACGGTGAAAGTGTAAGCGCCCGGCGGCACATAAGAATAATATGCCGTGCGCCGCGTCCCCGCTTCCACCCAATCCTGGTCGAGCCCCTCCAGCCTGTATTTGAAGCGCAGGTTGGCGGAATTGATAAAGCTGAGCGCCGTATACTCGATCTCGAAGTTCTCCTGTCCCGGCTTGATTTCGATTGCAGATCGCGGACCGCCAAGCGCGGCCTCCCACGTTTCAAGCGCCACGGAGCGGTTATCAATTTTTAGGTCTTCGAGCACGACGGGTGGCGGCTGCGCATTGGTCGTAATGGTCGCCGGGTCAATTACCACGACGCCTCCCATCGTCGGAAACCAGAGCTTGCCGTCATGTGCCTTGATGCCTGCGGGCCAGCGCCCGCCGTTGCATTCGACGTTCTCCATCCCGTCGCTCTTGCCAAAGGCGACCGACGTGATCGTTTTGATTTTCCCCTCGGCAAACTCGTTCAATTCCTGTTTGCGCACGCGATAGATGCCGCGATTGCAGCTCATCCAGACCCGTCCGAAGTCGTCTTCCAGGATTTGAAACACACCGTTGTCAAAAAGCCCCTCTTTCGTCGTGTAGTGCGTGAAGCGCCCGTCCTTGAAGCGACCCAGGCCGCTGTCATAGGTGCCAATCCACAACGCGCCATCGCTGTCCTGTCTGAGCGCCCGCACGTTATTGCCCGGCAGCCCGTGCGTTTCGGTCCAGGCGGTAAAGCGTCCATCGCTGAACTTAGTCAAGCCGCCGTAGCTGCCTAGCCAGAGGCCGCCTGCGCCATCTCCGATAATGACTTTGACATCATCACCAGCCAGCCCGTCTTTGATCGTAAAGTAGGTTCGCACGCCATCTTTGTAGCGCACCGCGCCGCGCTCAGTGCCGAACCAGAACGCGCCCTCCTGGTCTTCGTACATTGTCCAGCAATTGCTTATTTCCGGCGGCAAAGCTTCGGGCGTGGGGCCGCGCCCCAACCGCCCGTCAACGTATTGCTGTTGCCCGTTTGCCCAGATACGCCCGGCTCGATCCTCAAACAGAGAAGTTTGAAGCCGACTAGAGTCAGGGAGTTGGCTGAACACGCCGTTCTGATAGTGGAACAGGCCATCTCCGATACTGCCAATCCAGATCGTTCCGGCGCGGTCTTCGAGAATCGGATAAACCTCGCTCGCCATCAGGTCCTGCGCTTTTGTGTAAGGCGTGACGGCCTGGCGGCGCGCGCGATACAGTCCGTTGAGCCACGTGCCAAACCAGTAATTGCCTTCCCGATCAGCATAGGCCATGAAAATGTCGAGCCCCTCAGGGGACTCTTGCGTCACAAGCTGGCTTTGCATGGAATCCAGATCAGTCAGCCAGAGGCTGCCATCTTTTTTGCGGGAGAAGGCTTGCAAAGTTGGTGTCTGGCCGTAAACGAACTGCGCTTGCGCGTCCGGCAGACCATCCCGTTGCTGGATTCTGACCGCGCGCCCGTTTTCGAAGCGGAGCAAGCCTGTCGGCGAGCCGAACCAGGGATTGCCTTTGTGATCTTGCGCTGGCGTGCGCAGGCGGAACTGCAAGTCAGTCCCTGTCGTCCAGCGGTGCAACTGTCCGCCCACGAAAAAGACAGCTTGGCCCGCGGTCATAAACCCAGGCGGGTGCTGCGCCATGTCCGACGGCAAAGGGGTGCCGGTCAGGCGCAGGTCATCGGCAGGCTGGAATTTGTCATCGATCCAGCGGATCAGGCGCAACCCGAAAAACATCAGCAGATTGCCCTGCCCATCGCCGCCTATGCTGCTAATGGCGTAGTCCGGCAAGCCGTCCGCCGTCGTATACGTGGTAAAGCGCCCCTGATGCCGCCGCGTCAAGTCGCTGCGATCTGTGCTGGCCCACAGATCGCCCTGCCCATCTTCGTAAAGCTGCAAAAAGCGGTTGCTGATGATGCCGGGTGAATTGCTCTTGTTGAAGACGGTGAAGCGCACCCCGTCAAAGCGCACTAATCCGTCCAGGGTCGCCAACCAGAGATAGCCATCGCGGGTTTGCACTATGTCGCGCACGGAGTTTTGCGGCAGCCCGTTGTCCGCCGTCCAGTGATCGAAACGGTACTGAGCGCGGGCGCTCGGCGTACAGAGGCTCAAGCCGAGCAGCGCCCAAAGACAGGCGAGAGCTCGCACGGCGGTCAGGTAGGTCCGAATCTCTATAGGATGAGGTCCAGGGGGCAGCATAGGGATGCTTACAATACCATGATTGATATACTAAGCGCAGCCGTAGCTATCAATATGGTCATCCCTCGGTTGGTCAATTCAGACTGAAGAAGCGCTTGACGCGCCTGAGGATGTTGGCGCTCTGTTGCTGCTTCTCTTCTTCGGGGACATTGCGCGTGTGGGCGATCAGCTCGGCCTGGCGCTCGGCGACCCGCTGGCTGATGGCTTCGGCCAATCGCGCGTTGTCGTGCATCAGCGGCTCGATGGCCGCTTTGCGAATCTCCAATACCTCGACCTCTTCCAGCGCATAAACGTCCGCCGTGCGCGGCTCGCCTGTAAACAGCGCCATCTCGCCAAAGTAATTGCCCGGCTCAAGCACCGCCACTTGCTGCGTGCCGCCATTGGCCTGCGGCAAGCGCACGTCGACGCGCCCCTGACTGATGATGAACATCGAATCGCCGGCGTCGCCGCGCCTGAGAATCAACTCGCCGGGCGCGTACAGATGCTTGACCAGCGCCGCAACAATGCGGGCGCGCTCTTCGGCGGTGAGCGGCTCGAACAGACGCACAGACTTGATGAATCGCTCGTTGTCTTCGGAGTCGTGGCCCGTAGGCTGCGGCCTCGACTCGATCTGCTCCATCAGCAGGTGACGGATGGGGAAGGGAATCTGGATGCCATGCCGGCGGTAGGCGTACCAGATGTGCTCGCGTATCTTGGCGTCCATGTCGGGCGTCAGCATGTAATCGCGAATCCAGTAGAGGACTTCGTAGGTGATGCTCGAATCATGGAACTCGGCGATGCGCACGATGGGCACTTTCTCGGGCGCGACATTCGGCATGGCGCGCACGCTATCGCGCACCAGCGGGATGACCGTCTCCGGCGCGATTCCATAAGGTGCGGGGAAGCGCAGCACGCGGCGGTTGAGATTGTTGAACGGGAAAATCTCGATCTGCTCGCGGGCGACGCGGCTGTTGGGGAAGATGATCACCGTGTTGTTGTTGGTGCGAATCGTCGTCGTGCGCCAGGTGACGGCTTCGACGCGCCCGATCTCTGTGCCGATGCGCACGCTGTCGAGGATGTGGAATGGTTGCTCGATGTGAATGGAGATGCCGGCGAAGAAATTGCCCAGCGTGTCTTGCAGCGCCAGACCGATGACGACCGAAACCACCGTTGACGTGGCGACGATGCCGAGCCCGAGCCCGCCTTCGATCACCCGGCTGTAGATGAAAAAGAAGGCGATAGAATAGAGCACCAGCGACAGGACGCCGCGCAAAAGGTCGGGCGCTTCGCGGCCTTTGCGCCTGACAAAGGCGACATCGAAGATCACGTAGCCGATGGCGCGCACGAACATGATGGTCACGCCGACGAGCGCCGCCGCCAGCACGTACTTCAACCAGATGATGTCCGACATGCCGGGATAGAGATACTTCAGCAGTTGATAAGTGACCAGAAGCAGCAGGCTGGCGGTGATCGGTAGGGCGAGCTTTTTCATAAGGCAGTAGTCAGTAAAAGGAGGCAGGAAGCAGGAGGCAGGAGGCAGTTTACCAAGCTCCGTTAGGAGCGCCATGTTTATAGTTAACGGGTTGGCTTGTTCTTCAAGCTCCGTTAGGAGCGGAATGTCAACATTGCGCCCCTACGGGGCTTGGGTTCTTGCCTGCGCCGGTGACTATAAACATGGCGTCCCTACGGGACTGCCTCCTGCTTCCTGCCTCCTGCCTACTGGTTCTCAGCGGCGACGCGCGCGGCCCCCAGCAGCGCCGTCTTGTCGTTCAGGATGACGCGCACAGGGATGGTCGCCACCAGCGACGACATGCGGCCCTTCTCCATGAAAGCGCCGATGAAAGTGCCGTCTTTCAGCTTCTCTAAAATCTTCGGCGCGATGCCGCCGCCGATAAAGACGCCGCCCGTCGCTTTCAAGACCAGCGCGACGTTGCCGGCGAACGCGCCATAAATCGCCACGAACATATCGAGCGCCTTGGCGCACATCCGGCACGTGCCGGCGAGCGCCGCTTTCGAAATCACACCGCTTGGGTCTTCATTGGCAAAGCGCGCCGCCACCTCTGCCGACTCCGCCGTGTATCCGGAATCGCGCAGGAATTCGTAAACGTTAAACAATCCCGGCCCGGAAACGATGCGCTCGACGCTGACGTGGCTGTACTTCTTCAGCATGTAGCGGAACATCTCGCTTTCCATCGGATTGCGCGGCGCGAAATCGATGTGGCCGCCTTCAGAAGCCGAGGGCACATGCCTGTAGCCGTTCCAGAAGAGCGAAGCGACGCCCATGCCCGTGCCCGCGGCCACCAGCGCCGCGTTGCCCGGCGTCGCGATGCCTTCGTTGAGGGTGAAAAATTCGTCGGCCTTGAGCGCTGCAATGCCATGCGCCGTCGCTTCGAGGTCGTTGATCAGCGTCACGCGCTCTAGCCCGAGGGCGCGCGACAGGCCGTCGGCGCTGACGATCCACGGCAGGTTCGGCGTCACCACCTGCTCGTCAACAATCGGGCCGGCGACGCCAAAGCAGGCGGCGCGAATGCGCACCGTCTTGTCTTCGAGGAATTTGCTGACGATGGTTTCCAGTCCGACGTGACCGCGGCTCGGGTAGCTCTGTTGCGCGGCGAGGGAAAGCGCGCCGTCCGCTGTGTCAAACAAACCGAGATTGGTTTTGGTTCCGCCAATGTCTCCGGCAAGGATCATTCAGTGTCCCCAAAATGATGAAGCATAAATGATGACTGGTGAATTAAAGAGACAAGTCCTACTGTGATGGGCGCTCGCTCCGGTAGCTCATCATCATCATTTATACCTCATGATTTCTAATCATCGCGCCCGCGGCCTTGACCGTTTCTTCATAGACGCGGTCGTTGCCGAGTATCTCAAGCTCGCGCGCCAGCAGCGCGCCTTCGTCGAGCCCTTCATAACTCAAGACGCGCTTGGGCCGCTTCGCTTCATCCAGGGTGACGCCGGTTTCGATGCGCGTGCCGTCGGCGCTGCGGCGCACGGTGAAGGCGCACGCCTTATCGCAGTCATCGGCGTTGGCGATGGTCACTAGCGCCAGATGGCCCGGCTCGATTGCCCGCTCGGTGTGCCGGAACTCAAGTTGACCCGTGCGGCCATAGGCGCTGAACTCGAATCGCGCCGCGCCATCTTCTCGCACCGTCGCCGCCGGGTTGAACTGCCAGCCGAGGCGGCTCGCCAGCCAGCCGCCGAGCAACAGGGCGCGCGTCGAAATCGCCGCAGGGTCAGCCGCCGGCGGCGCGTATTCAATGGTCACGCGCTCGATCTGCTTGAGCAGCGGGCGATACTCCGGCACGTCATAAAAGCCTGCGATCAGCGCCCGCCAGGCAGTCAGCCGCGCCCAGTTCATATCGCTCAGGGCAGGGCCGCGATGCCCGCCGCCCAGCACCGCGGCCATCTTCGCCAGGTCGCCTTCGGGCTCGTTGAACTTCGCCGAATCGATGACCACGCGGTCGGCGATGTCTGTGAGCCAGCCGT
The DNA here is from genome assembly GCA_035275065.1 of Blastocatellia bacterium. Classification (NCBI taxonomy): domain Bacteria; kingdom Pseudomonadati; phylum Acidobacteriota; class Blastocatellia; species Blastocatellia bacterium. The sequence continues at coordinate 62,883 of DATENM010000014.1, read as the reverse complement.
AAAGCTCTTTGTCTTCGGCGCGCGGCTCGGCGCGCCACCAGAGGTAGACCGGCAGGTCGGCGATCAGCAACGGCACGATGGCGCTCGGCGCTTCGTCCAGGTGATCCTGACTGGCGGTGATCGTCACCTGCTCGCAGCACACCTGCTTCGAGGTCGGCGTCGGCAGCGTGCAGCGCGACGTGACTTCGGCGGTGAGCTTCGACTCCTGAGAAGCGCGGTCGGCGACCAGCGCGATGACGCGGCAGGGATGCGACGCCGTCACGTCTATCACGATGTCGTCAACCGCGGCGATCTCTGCCGGGTCGGGCACGAAGGCGATCAGGTTGAGAATCGAGGCGCGCACGACGCCGCCGGTCTCGTCTTCCGACGCCTGCTTCCACAGCGAGGTTAATTCTTTCTCGATGGCTCCGACGTTGATAGTAGATGTAGCACTCATGTGTTTCCCCTCGATAACAATTTGAAGCCTTCAGCCGAAGTTTTCAAATCGTCAAGGACGCCGCCATTCTTTCCCGTCGCGCTCAATCAGCTCGTCGGCCTCTTTCGGCCCCCAGGTGCCCGCCGGGTAATTCGGGAAGCCGGCTTTCTTAGCGGCCCAGGCGTCGAGGATGGGCTGGACGATCTCCCAGCCGCGCTCGGTCATGTCGCGGCGCGCATAGAGCGTTGAATCGCCGAGAATGCAATCGAGCAGCAGGCGTTCATAGGCTTCCGGCGACGACACGCCGAACGACGCGCCGTAGCGGAAATCCATGTTGACCCAGCGAATCCTGGTCGTCTGTCCGGGAATCTTGGCGCCGATCCTCAACGTGATGCCTTCGTCAGGTTGGATGCGGACGATCAAGACGTTCGGCTCGAACTGCTGGTCGGGAATGTTGCTGAACAGTTGCAGCGGCGCTTGCTTGAACTGAATGGCGATCTCTGTGACGCGCTTCGGCATGCGCTTGCCTGAGCGAATGTAGAAAGGCACGTCGGCCCAGCGCCAGTTGTCGAAGTAAAGCTTCAGCGCCGCGTAAGTCTCGGTGTTCGACTCAGGATTCACGTCCGACTCTTCGCGATACCCCGGCACCTCTTTGCCTGCGACCGATCCCGCCCCGTACTGGCCGCGCACGGCGAACTGTTCGACCTGCTCCATCGGCATGGGATGGACGGCGTACATGGCTTTAATCTTCTCGTCGCGCACCGCGTTGGCCGACAGGTTGATGGGCGGCTCCATCGCCACCAGCGACAGCACCTGGAAGACGTGGTTCTGAATCATGTCGCGCAGCACGCCCGACTGATCGTAATACCCGCCGCGCCCTTCGACGCCGAGCGCCTCGGCATTGGTGATCTGCACGTGGTCAACGTAGCGGCGGTTCCAGATCGGCTCGAAGATGCCGTTGGCGAAGCGGAAGACCAAGAGGTTCTGCACCGTCTCTTTGCCGAGGTAATGGTCAATGCGGTAGACCTGCTCTTCGTCAAAGACCTTGGCAACGTCCTTGTTCAAATCTTTGGCGCTTTGCAGATCATGGCCGAACGGCTTTTCAATAATGATCCGCACCCACGAGCCTTCCTTGGGCCGCGCGAGGTCGGCCGCGCCGAACTGTTCGATGGCTTCGCTGTAGAGCGACGGCGCGGTCGAGAGATAAAAGACGCGGTTGCCGGCGGTGCCGCGCTCGCCGTCAATCTGTTCGAGCCGCTCCTTGAGCTGCTGGTAGGTCTTCGGGTCGTTGATGTCACCGGCGACGTAGTAGATGCCCTGCGCGAAGCTCTGCCAGACCGACTCGTCTACGCTCTTGGCTTCGGAAAACGTCATCACCGCATCTTTCATCTTGTTGCGGAACTCGTCATCGCTCATCGCCGAGCGGGCGACGCCGACGATGCCGAACTCAGCCGGCAACAGCCGTTGCTGCACCAGGCGGTAGAGCGCCGGCACCAGCTTGCGCTTGGTCAAATCGCCCGACGCGCCGAAGATGACAACAACGCACGGCTCTGCCGTCTTCTCAAGCCGGATGCCCTGGCGCAATGGATTGTCGTTTGTATTCGTGCTCGACATGGTTTCAATCCTCGATCAGTTATCAGTTGTCAGTGATCAGGAAGCAGGAGGCAGTAGGCAGGAGGCAGTGGATGCCGGTCGTTGCTCGCCACTGGTCATCAGTACAGTTTGCAAGTCCTCAGGACTGCCTCCTGCCTCCTGCTTCCTGCCTCCTGGCCGCTAGCTACTGCTTCTCCAGGTCTTCTTCCCATTCGGTGTGAACGAACTGGCCGTTCGGGTCGTCCACGCGCTGGTAGGTGTGCGAGCCGAAGAAGTCGCGCTGCGCCTGCGTCAGGTTCAAAGGCAGGCTCGCCGTGCGGTACATATCGAAGTAAGAGAGGCTGCCCGACATCGCCGGCACCGCAATCCCCATGTTCTGGGCGGTCGTCACCGCCTGCCGCCAGCGCGGCTGCGCCTCCAGTGCCCAGGCTTTGAAATCCGGGTCAATCAGCAGGTTCGGCAGATCGGCGCGGCGTTGATAGGCTTGCTTGATCTTGTCGAGGAACTGGGCGCGGATGATGCAGCCGCCTTTCCAGATGCGGCTCAACTCGCCGAGATTGATCCCCCAGTCGTACTCCTCCGAGCCGCGGCGGATCAAGTTCATGCCCTGCGCGTACGAGCAAATCTTCGAGGCATAGAGCGCGTCGTGAACCGCGTCGATCATCGCCTGCTTGTCGCCATCGTAACGCGTCGTCGGCCCCGGCAATTGCTTGCTCGCTTCGACGCGCTGATCTTTCAGGCCCGACATCACGCGCGCATCGACCGCCGCCTGCATGGTCGGAATCACCACGCCGAAGTCGAGCGCCACCTGTGAGGTCCACTTGCCTGTGCCCTTCTGGCCGGCGACGTCGAGAATCTGATCAACCAGCGCATGGCCGGTCTGCGGGTCTTTCACCTGGAAAATCTTGGCGGTAATCTCGATCAGAAACGAGTTCAGCTCGCCTTCGTTCCATTTGGCGAAGATGTCGCCAAGCTCCGCGGCTTCGAGGTCGAGCGTCGAGCGCAGAATGCTGTAGGCTTCGGCGATCAATTGCATGTCGCCGTACTCGATGCCGTTGTGAACCATCTTGACGAAATGGCCAGCGCCGTTCGGGCCGACGTAGGTGACGCATGGGCCGTCGTCTACTTGCGCGGCGATCTTTTCCCAGATCGGGCGCAGCTCTTCGTAAGCTTCGCGGTCGCCGCCGGGCATCAAAGATGGCCCCCAGAGCGCGCCCTTCTCGCCGCCCGAGACGCCGCAGCCGATGAAGTTGAAGCCTTCGCCCTTCAACGTCTTTTCGCGCTGCACGGTATCTTTAAAATACGAGTTGCCGCCGTCAATGATGATGTCGCCTTGATCGAGATGCGGCTTGAGCTGTTCGACGACCGCATCCACGGCACCGCCGGCTTTGACCAGCAGGATGATCTTGCGCGGGCGCTCGATGGATTCGACGAACTCCTCGATGGAATAAGCGCCGATGACCTGCTGGCCTTCGGCGTGCGACTTGGCGCGGTCGAGGAACTTGTCCACCTTGGTGGTGTCACGGTTGAAGACGGCGATGGGATAGCCGTTGCGGGCGATGTTGAGGGCGAGGTTTTCGCCCATGACGGCGAGCCCGACCATCCCAATTTTGGCGAGTTCAGGTTTGCTCTGTGCAGTCATAATTGTCATCCTCTTTGCCGCCGGCGGCGGTACGTTGTGGGTTTATGTTAAGCCATTAATCGAATCGCTCGATTCATGATGCCCAGGTGGTGAGCTGCTAAGATTCTGCCGCGTGTGGCTGCGCGAGCCGCGCGGCTGCCGCTTCGTCAACCATCCAGAGCAGCGAGCCGTGTTGCGGATGGATAAGCTGGCTCGGGTAAAGCTCCGGCTGGTAGTCGCCTTCCAAAACTTCGTGAAGCGGCTCGGCCTTGTCGCTACCGGCAACCACGAAAGTAACATTGCGGGCGTTGTTGATCGTCGGCGCGGTCAGCGTGACGCGGTTGGCGCTGAACTTTTCGACGTAATTCGCGACGACCGGTTTGTCGGTGACCTGCAAGGCGGTGGTGCCGGGGAAGAGCGACGCCGTGTGGCCGTCCGGCCCCATCCCTAAAAAGATTAGATCGAATCGCGGCCTATCGATGAGCGGTGCCGTGCCTGACGCGGACGCCTGCCGGGCAAAGAAAGCGCGCAAGGTTTCGGCGTACTCCTCGGCGGCTCGCTCGGGGTCGGGCATCTCAGCCGGGATGCGATAGATGTTTTCCGCCGGCACCGGCACGCGTGAAAGCAAGGTCTCGTTGGCCATGCGGTAATTGCTGTCGGCGTGGTCAGGCGGCACGCAGCGCTCGTCGCCCCAGAAGAAATGGATCGCTTCCCACGGGACGGTATCGGCAAACCGCGCTTCCGCTAGCAGGGCAAACATGGCGCGCGGCGTCGAGCCGCCCGACAGCGCCACGGTGAAACGGCCCGAGCCGACAACATACTGATCGGCCAGCCGCGCAAAGTGGCGCGCTGCCTTTAGCGCCACTTCCTGCGCGTCGCGGTAGACGCGCACCTGCGCGTCCGAACGGTTCAACATCTTCGTAGACATCCCTCCACCCCTTAACTCAAGTGACGAGTGACAAGTGACAGGTGACAAGAAGAATTGCGCCGGCCAAAGCTCACCAGGATGCGGCGCGACACCGTCTTGTCACTCGTTACTTGTCACTTGTCACTTTTGATCGCCACAGCCATGCGCCGCCGCGGACGCCATATTCATTCGAGACGACCTCGACATCCGGTTCCAGCTTGAAGGTCAACTTATCAGAGTTGCCGCCGCCGATATAGAGCCGGTCGAAATTCGTCAGGATGCGCATCACCTTGATGGCGCGTTGGACGCGACGGTTCCAGCGTTTCTTGCCGATCTTCTTGCGCGCTTCATTGCCGATCTGCTGGTCGAAATCCTCGCCGTTGCGACACGGGATATGCGAAATCTCAAGGTGCGGCCCCAGCTCGCCATCCAGAAAGAGCGCCGTGCCGAAGCCTGTGCCGAGCGTGATGACCATCTCGACGCCTTCGCCCTTGATCGCTGCGAAGCCTTGCATGTCGGCATCGTTGAGGACGCGCACCGGCTTGCCGAGCTGCTTTTCGAGCGCCATCTGTAGATTGAAGCCTTTCAATTGCTTGGTGCCGAGATTCGGCGCGGTGATGATCACCCCTTTGCGCACGACGCCGGGAAAGCCGACCGATACCACGTCATAACCGCTCAGCGGTTCGACCAGCTTGACGAGCGCCTGCAATAAGCCGTCAGCCACCAGGCTTTTCGGCGTCTCGACGCGCACGCGCTCGCTCAACATATCGCCGTTGAGATCGAGGATAGCGGCCTTCAGGCCGCTGCCGCCGATGTCAATTGATAGGACGCGCGCGTCTTCTGCCAGGACGACATCATCAGGGTTAATCGTATGTTGCGGTGCAGTCATTTGCTCCTCCAAAAATAAGGATGAGTGAAAAGTGATGCGTAATGAATGATGAGTTGAAAGAAGGTGCGTTGAACAACCCGCTTATGCTTCACTCATCACGTTCAACTCATCACTCGTCATTTATCACTCAGTTGTCCATTCCGTGTGAATGTGGCCGCGCTCCAGATGATCAATGCGCTCGTAGGTGTGCGAGCCAAAGTAATCGCGCTGGGCCTGCGTCAAATTCTGCGGCAGGCTCGCCGTGCGATAGCTGTCGAAGTAAGCCAGGCTCGCGCTCATCGCCGGGATGGCGACGCCCATGCCGGCGGCGGTCTTGACGGCCAGTCGCCAGTTCGCTTGCGCCGATTCGATCCAGCGGTTGAACTCGTCATCCAACAGCAAGTTCGGCAGGTCGGCGCGGCGGTTGTAAGCGTTCATGATCGCATCCAGAAAGCGCGCACGGATTATACACCCGCCTTTCCAGATTCGCGCCATCTCGCTCAGATTAATCGCCCAATTGTGCGCCGCCGAGCCTTTGCCGATCAGGCTCATGCCCTGCGCGTACGAGCAAATCTTCGACGCATAGAGCGCGTCGTGAACCGCCTGGGTGATCTTCTGCCTATCGCCGCGCGTCGCTTGCGAGCGCGGGCCGCGAATCTTTCGGCTGGCGATGACGCGCTCGTCTTTCATAGATGAGAGGAAGCGCGCTTCAATGGCCGAGCCGATGGTCGGCACCGGCACGCCTTCGATGATCGCTTCCTGCATCGTCCATTTGCCGGTGTCTTTCTGCTCGGCCTTGTCGAGAATCAGATCGACCAGCGGCTTGCCGGTTTCATCGTCCTTGACGCGCAGGATGTTGGCGGTGATCTCGATCAGATAGGATTCGAGATCACCGCGATTCCATTCGCCGAAAATCTCTGCGAGCTGATCGGCAGAGGCCGACAGCGCGTGGCGCAAAATGTCATAGGCTTCGGCGATCAATTGCATGTCGCCGTACTCGATGCCGTTATGAACCATCTTGACGAAATGGCCGGCGCCGTCCGGGCCGACGTAGGTGACGCACGGGCCGGAATCGGTCTTTGCCGCGATGGCCTCAAAGATCGGGCGGATATGTTCGTAAGCTTCGCGGGCGCCGCCGGGCATCAAAGACGGCCCGAAGCGGGCGCCGGTTTCGCCGCCCGAGACGCCTGAGCCGACGAAGTTCAAGCCGGCGGCTTTCAGGTCGGCCTCGCGCCGCTGCGTGTCTTTAAAGTGCGAGTTGCCGCCGTCAATGATGATGTCTCCGGGCGCGAGAATCGGCTTCAAACGCTCGATGGTCATATCGACGGGCGCGCCGGCCTTGATCATCATCATGATGCGGCGCGGGCGTTCGAGCGCGGCAATGAATTCTTCGAGCGTGTGCGTGCCGATGAACTGCCTGGCGGCGTTTTCGCTGACGAAGCTGTCCACCCACTCGGTTTCCAGGTTCCAGACGGCGACCGGAAAACCATGCTCTTCGACGTTGAGCGCCAGGTTGCGTCCCATGACGCCCAGGCCGATCATGCCGAACTGCCCCTGCTTCGCTTTTGCCTGTTCTGATGACATGCGGATTCCCCTTGTCTTGCCTAAACGCCCACCGTTTGTACCGCGCCCAGGACATATTTTTCAATGCCGCGCGCCCAGCCGTCGTTATCGTTGGACGAGGTGATGAAGCGCGCCGCGTCGATCACTTCGTCTACGCCTTGACCCATAGCGATGCTGATGCCGGCCTCGCGGAACATCTCGATATCGTTCGGCCCGTCGCCGATGACCGCGACCTGTGCAGGCGTGACCTCAAACACACTGGCGATGCGCCGCACGGCTGAGCCTTTGTGAATGCCGTAAGCGGTGACATCAAGAAAGCGCGGCTTCGAGCGCGACGCCGAGATTTCGCCGGCCAGCTCGGCGAGGGCGCGCTGCTCGGCCTGCGCCACCAGCTCAGGCTTGCCGACGACGGTGAGCTTGGTGGCTTCGCCTTTGAGCCGTTCGTCGTAGCCTTCGATGCGCGGGGCGAACCCCGAAGTGTGTTCTTCGCGCTCGACGAAGGCATCGCGCCCGGCGACCCACCAATCTTCTTCGTCGTAAAGCCAGACGCCGATGCCGAACGCATCGGCAATGGTTTTGACGCGGGCAATCACCGCGGTCGGAATCGTGCTGCGCAGTTTGACTTCGCCGTCGGCGGTGATGATTAACGCGCCGTTGAAGGCGGCGAATGGCGAGCGCAGCGCCAGCGTCTCGGCCAGCGGGCGAATCGAGCGCGGCGGGCGCGAGCTGCACAACGACAGGTTGATGCCGCGCTCGTAGAGGCGCAGCGCCGCCGTGCGCGTGGATTCGGCGATCTCGTGATTCGAGGTGATCAGCGTGCCGTCAATGTCAGAGATGACGAGCGCGATGGGCAATGCGGCGGGCATCGGTTCAGTCATAACCATCCCATTCATTTCTCGGAAGAGTCATTGGCCCCTGGTCATCGTCTTTTGTGTGTCGCCTACGGCGCGACAGCGCGCCAATGACCAGGGACCAAGTAGCGCAAGCTAACAGCTTGCGCGAGTCACTGCGCAAGCTAACCGCCTTGCGCTACACCCGGATGAAATCCGCTCTACTGCGCCTGCCCCTGAGTGAGCGGCAAGCCATCCTGCACGATTTCGAGCAGCGCCTTGAGACCGGCGGCAACGTCCTTGCCGAGATGGACGCGAATGGCGCGGCGATGGCGCGAGGCGAGCGATTGGAAGTCGCCGAGCGCCTGCGCCTGCTTCAAGACGCTGAAGGTGAACGGCTCGCCCGGAAGCCTCAGGTCTGCCGCGTCGTCCGCGGTCAACTGCACGAAGACGCCTGAATCCGGGCCGCCTTTATGGAGCTGCCCGGTCGAATGCAGGAAGCGCGGGCCATACCCCGTGGTCGTCGCCACGCCCAGAGCGTCGCGCAGGTGCGTGCGCAGGGCTTCGAGCAACTGGTCATGCGCGGCGGTCTCTTGAATGTAGCCGAGCAGCGCAATGTAATCGCCACGACCGGCGCGCTCCAGGTGCGAAACGATCACCTCGGCGAGCGTCGCCGTGTCGGCCATCAGCAGCTTGCCGGTCTCGGCTTCGGCGTAGACCCGCAGGCCGTTGTCTTCGCTGACCAGCTCTTGCTCGGGCAGCGCGCCCTTCTGCTTGTACTCTTCGAGCAGCCGCCGCGTGTTGTCCTTGCTCTCCTGCACATTCGGCTGATCGAAAGCGTTGATGCCGAGACAAGCGCCTGCCACCGCCGTTGCCAGCTCCCAGACGTAAAACTCTTCGCCGAGGTCGAGCGGGCTGCGGAGCCTGCGGCGCACCACCGGGTGGCCCGCGCTTTCGAGCGCCGCGAGCTTGCTATCCGTGTCAGCGTCAACATCGCCGAGGCTGATGTAAACGAACAAGCGGTCGTCGCCGTAGACCGCGGGGCTGCCGAGCGACTCGCCCGCTACGGGGATGATGCCGCGCCCTTCTTTGCCGGTGCTTTCAGCAAGCAACTGCTCGACCCACAAGCCGAGCGAAGCAATATCGGGCGATGCGATGAGCGTCAGCTTGTCGCGCCCGGCTGCGGCCATCGTCCCGATGATCGCGCCGAGCCGCGCCGCAGGGTTATCCGCCGTCGGCACTGCCGGCGAGCAGGCGTGCATGGCGCGGGCGGCGCGGTCGAGCAAGGTCTTGAAGTCGAAGCCCTGCAAACAGGCCGGCACCATGCCGAAGAACGACAGCGCCGAATAACGCCCGCCGATGTCTGCCGGGTTGAGGAAGATGCGCCGGAAGCGGTCGCCTGTGGCCATCGCTTCCATCAACGTGCCGGGGTCGGTAATCGCGACGAAGTTATCGCCGGCGCGCTCGCCTTTGATCTCGCGCACCCGCTCGAAGAAGTAGCGATAAAACATCAGCGGCTCGGTCGTCGTGCCCGACTTGCTGGCGACGACGAACAGCGTGGTTCCGAGATTCACGCGCTCTTCAAAGCTCTTGACGGTCGCCGGGTCGGTGCTATCGAGAACATGCAAGGTCGGCGCGCCTTCGACGTTGCCGAAGGTGCGGCGAAAGACTTCGGGGCAGAGGCTGCTGCCGCCCATCCCCAGCAGCATCACGTCTGTAAAGCCGTCATTGCGAATGCGCTGGCTGAAGGCCGCAAGCTCGTCGGCGTTGGCTTCCAGGAGGTCAACGACCGTCACCCAGCCGAGGGCGTTGCGGATGATCTTCTGATGATCTTCATCGCTCTTCCACAGCGTCGGGTCTTTGCGCCAGATGCGCCGCATCCAGTCTTCCTTCTCCATGCGCGAGAGCGTCTGCTTGACCGCCTCGGTGTGTGCGCCGAGCGACGCCGTCTGGCGGTCGAGCAGGCCGCTTTGAATGGCCGCCTGCTTCGAGGCGATGCTATCGATCAAGCTGCGGAACGAATCGATGAAGGTCTGCACGCCTTCGTCCTGCAACTGCCGCATCACAGCCTTCAGGTCAACGCCGGCTTCCGTCAGCTGCTCGATGGTGGCGCGGGCGCCATCAATATCTTCTTCGAGGCTCAATCGCACCGCGCCGTGATCGCGGTAGGCGGTATAGGTCGCGGGCGGCACCGTGTCGACGGTGTCGGGGCCGATCAGCTCTTCGACGTAGAGCGTGTCTTTGTACGCAGGGTTCTTGGTGCCTGTGCTGGCCCAGAGCGGGCGCTGCAATTGTGCGCCGCTAGCGCGCAAGGGGGCAAAGCGGGCGTCGTTAAAAATCTGCTTGAAGCGTTGATAGATCAGCCGCGTATTGGCGATGGCCGCCTTGCCGAGCAGCGCATTGAGCTTATCTTTTTCGGCGTCGTCATCCGTGCGGCGAGCGCGGAAAGAGAGTTGATTATCAACCGCCGCATCGATGCGGCTGACGAAGACGCTTGCGACCGAAGCGATGTGGTCAACCGGCCCGCCCGCGGCGGCGCGCTGTTCGAGGCCGCTGATATAGGCATCGGCTACGGCCTCGTAGACCTCTTCGGAAAAGATCAGCGTGACGTTGACGTTGATGCCGCTGGCGATCACTTCGGTGATGGCCGGCAATCCCGCCGCGGTCGCTGGTATCTTGATCATGACGTTCGGGCGGTCGAGCGCCGCCCACAACCGCTTGGCTTCCGAAACGGTGCTCGCCGTGTCGTCGGCAAGCAGCGGCGAGACTTCGAGACTGACGTAGCCGTCTATGCGATTGGTGCGGTCGTAGACCGGGCGGAAGAGGTCGGCGGTGCGCTGAATGTCTTCGATGGTCAGGGCGTCGTAAATCTCATTGATGTTACGGCCCTCGGCAATCAACTGGCGCATGGCCGCGTCGTAATCGGTGCTGCCGGCAATCGCCTTCTCAAAGATCGAGGGGTTCGAGGTGACGCCGCGCAGGTCGTCTTGTTCGATCTTGCGGGCAATGTCGCCCGTATCGATCAAGGCGCGGCGAATGTTGTCATACCAGATGCTCTGTCCGTGCTTTTGCAGTTCAACCAGTGGATTGCTCATAGACACATCCTTTCCGTGAGAGGCGAGAGAGGAGGCAGGAGGCAGGAAGCAGGAGGCGGTATCATTAATGATTACACGCTATTGACCGTCAAGACCGTTTGCACAACTTCTGGACTGCCTCCTGCTTCCTGTCTCCTGCCTCCTTTTCTCTAGCCCTTGTTCTGTTCGATTGCCGCCTTGGCTTCAGCGACGACGTTTTCGACGGTGAAACCGAAATGCTTGAGCAGGTCTTTGAGCGGCGCTGACGCGCCAAAGTTGCGGCGCGCGATGATGCGGCCGGCGCGCCCAACGAATTTCTCCCAGCCGAGATTCGTCCCGGCTTCGACCGCGACGCGCGCATTCACCGCCGCCGGCAGCACCGCTTCGTGATACTCCGCTGACTGGCGCTCGAACAGCTCCCAGCAGGGCAGGCTGACGACGCGCGCCTTGATGCCTTCCTGGGTCAGTTGCTCGTAAGCCGAGACGCAGAGCTGAAGCTCCGAGCCGGTGCCGATCAGAATCACTTCGGGCGTGCCTTCGGAGTCGGCCAGCACGTAAGCGCCGCGCTGCGTGCCTTCAGCCGAAGCGTATTGGGTGCGGTCAAAGGTCGGCATCGGCTGGCGGCTGAGGATGAGCGCCACCGGATGATTCTTCATCGTCATGATGACCCGCCATGCTTCGCTGACTTCGTTGGCGTCGCCGGGACGGATGACGTGCAGGTGCGGGATGGCGCGCAATGACATCAACTGCTCGATGGGCTGATGCGTCGGGCCGTCTTCGCCGACGCCGATGGAATCGTGCGTGAAGATGTAAGTCACCGGCAGCTCCATCAGCGATGACAGGCGAATCGGCGCGCGCATGTAATCCGAGAAGATCAGGAAGCCCGACCCGTAAGCCTTCAACTTCGCCAGCGCCATGCCGTTGAGGATCGCGCCCATGGCATGCTCGCGAATGCCGAAATGGAAGTTGCGCCCGGCGTAGGAGTCGGCCTCAAAGTCGCCTTCTTTCGTCAGCCGCGTTTTGGTCGAAGGCGCGAGGTCTGCCGACCCGCCCAGCACCCACGGCACGCTCGCGGCGATGGCGTTCAACACCTTGGCGCTGGCATCGCGGCCCGCGACGCCTTTGGCATCGGCAGGGAAAGTTGGAATCGCGGCTTCCCAGCCGTCGGGCAATTCGCCGCTGTGCAACTTCTCCCATTCAGCGGCCAGCTCCGGGTGCGCTTCTTTGTAGGCGGCGAATTTGGCGTTCCAGTCGGCTTCGTACTTGCCGCCGCGCTCGATTGAGCGGTTGGTGTAGGCGCTGACTTCGTTCGGCACCAAAAACTTGGCATCGGCGGGCCAGCCGTAGCGCTGCTTGGTCAAGCGAATCTCTTCTTCGCCGAGCGGCTCGCCGTGCGCCGAGTGTGTGTCCTGCTTGTTCGGCGCGCCCCAGGCGATGTGACTGTCAACGATGATCAAGGTCGGGCGCTCGCTCTCTTTCTGCGCCGTGCGGATCGCCCCGTCGAGCAGTTCAAGATCATTGGCGTCGCCGACCCTGAGGACGTTCCAGTGATAAGACATGAAGCGCGAGGCCATGTCATCGCTGAAGGCAAGCGAGGTATTGCCTTCGATGGTGATGTGATTGTTGTCGTAAATCCAGACGAGGTTGCTGAGGCGCAAATGGCCGGCGAGCGAAGCGGCCTCGGACGAGACGCCTTCCATCATACAGCCGTCGCCGGCGATGGCATAGACGCGATAATCGACGATCTCGTGGCCGGGGCGGTTGAAGCGCGCCGCCAGCCAGCGCTCGGCAATCGCCATGCCGACCGAGTTGGCGACGCCCTGGCCGAGCGGCCCGGTGGTGGTTTCGACGCCCGCGGTCAATCCGTATTCGGGGTGGCCCGGCGTTTTCGACTCCCACTGGCGGAAGCGCTTGATCTCTTCGAGCGGCAGGTCGTAGCCGGAAATATGCAGCATGCCGTACAAGAGCATGGAGGCGTGCCCGGCCGACAGCACGAAGCGGTCGCGGTTCGGCCATTGCGGGTTGTGCGGATTGTGGCGCATGTAGCGGTCCCAAAGCACATAGGCGACCGGCGCGAGCGCCATCGGCGTTCCGGGGTGGCCCGAATTGGCTTGCTGCACGGCGTCCATGGCCAGCGTGCGAACCGTGTTAATGCATAGCTCGTCGAGCTGGCTGTCATGTCTGGGGGTGTCGGTAGGCATCGACGCTGTACTCATGATTTGCTGATCTCCTTGCTGAGAATCTCTCAAAGAAAAATCTGGAAGAAGCCGTGAATGCCGGCTGTCGAAGCGGCTGATAGTGTATCACTCAAGGGCTAAAGTCTCGAAAGCTTTTTTGACAATTTCGCTGCCGATTTTAGGCCCGGCCTCCTCACCCTTCAAAGATGTCGCCGGGGCGCGGGTTTATTCCTGAAGCTCAAGCCTAAGTTTCAATCGCGTGCCGGCACTAGCGACCCAGGGCCTATTCATTCTCGAATAACCATGGGGATATAAACCGCCAAGACGCCAAGACCGCCAAGAAAAGCTCTGTGTTCTCTTGGCGTCCTTGGCGTCTTGGCGGTTCAAGTCCGGAGAATGAATAGACCCTGACTAGCGACCGGCGGCAGTTGCGCGTTCGCCTGTGAAGTGCTACTAAACCTGTGACGCTCGCTTCGGCGAGCGCCTCCGACACCAAACGTTGAGGTGAGCCAATGATTCGATTCAAAGTCAATGGCGTCGAGCGCACTTATGAAGGCGACGCCGAGATGCCGCTGCTCTGGTACGTTCGCGATCTGTTGGGACTGACCGGCACCAAGTTCGGCTGCGGCATGGCCATGTGCGGCGCTTGCACGGTTCATAAAAACGGCGAAGCGATCCGCTCCTGTATGACGCCCGTGGGCTCGCTTGCCGGCGCCGAGATCGTCACCATCGAGGGTCTTGCCGGCAACAACCTCCACCCGGTACAGCGCGCCTGGATGCAGACGAACGTGCCGCAGTGCGGCTATTGCCAGTCGGGCCAGATCATGCAGGCAGCGGCGCTCTTTAATAAGAACCATCGGCCCACCGATCAAGAGATCAATCAGGCGATGTCGGGCAACATCTGCCGCTGCGGCACCTACCAGCGGATTCGTGCGGCGATCAAAGCCGCCGCGGAGGTCAAGGCATGAGCAAGATTGAAAATGTCAGTCGGCGCGGCTTTCTCAAAGGCGCGCTCGCCAGCGGCGCTTTCGTCCTCGGCATGCAGCTGGTGCCCAAATTCGTCCACGCCAGCGGCGCGACGGCTGCCGCAGGCATAGATGACGCGGTCTTTCGCCCCGATCTTTTCGTCGGCATTCACACGGACGGCACGGTCTACATCATCGCGCATCGCTCAGAGATGGGCACGGGCATCCGCACGACACTGCCGCTCATCCTTGCCGACGAATTAGACGCCGACTGGCAGCGCGTCCGCGTCGAGCAGGCCATCGGCGATGCGCGCTATGGCTCGCAGGACACGGACGGGTCGCATTCGGTGCGCGACTTCTTTGACGTGATGCGCCAGGGCGGCGCAACCGCGCGCTTGATGCTGGCGCAGGCCGCCGCCGCTCAGTGGCAGGTGCCGGTTGCGGAGTGTGAAGCGAGCCTGCACACCATCCTGCACCGCAAGTCGGGCCGCAAAGCTTCGTATGGCGAGCTGGCTCTAGCCGCTTCAAAGTTGCCGGTGCCGAAGAAAGAGGAGTTGCAGTTTAAGCCCAAAAGCGCATGGCGATATATCGGCAAGCCGGCGCCGAGCGTAGACCTCCGCGACCTCTGCACAGGCCATGCCCAGTTCGGCATGGACGCGCGCACCGAGGGCATGGTTTATGCCTCGATTGAGCATCCGCCCGTGCTTGGCGGCAAGATCAAATCCGTAGACGATAAAGAAGCGCTCAAGGTCGCAGGCGTGCAGCAGACCGTCTCGCTCGACCCGTTTAAAGCGCCGCATGCCTTTCAGCCGCTCGGCGGTGTTGCGGTCATCGCGAACAACACCTGGGCGGCTTTTCAGGGGCGCGAGAAGCTGAAGATTGAATGGGACGACGGCGCACATGCCGCGTACAACTCCGCCGACTACAAGAAGCAGTTACAGGAGACGGCTCGCAAGCCGGGCAAGGTGGCGCGCAACGCGGGCGACGTAGACGCCGTGTTTGCCAAAGGCGGCCGGATCATCGAAGCCGATTATTATGTGCCGCATCTGGCGCATGCTTCGATGGAGCCGCCCGCGGCGCTTGCGGACGTGCGCGGCGACAAGGTTACGGTCTGGACGGCGACGCAGAACCCACAGGCCGTGCAATCGGAAGTCAGCCGCGCGCTCGGCGTTCCGAAAGAGAATGTCATCTGTCACGTAACGCTGCTCGGCGGCGGCTTCGGTCGCAAGTCGAAGCCCGATTATGCGGTCGAAGCGGCGCTGCTTTCAAAGAAGGTCGGGCGCCCGGTCAAGGTCGTCTGGAGCAGGGAAGACGACATCCGGTTTGACTATTATCACGCCGTAGCAGCGATGTATATGAAGGCGGCGCTTGATGACAAGGGCCGGCCCACGGCGTGGCTGCAACGCTCGGTCTTTCCGACCATCTCTTCGACGTTTGCGCCGAATCAGACCTATGGCGCGCCGTTCGAGCTGGCGATGGGCTGGACCGACATGCCGTTTGATGTGGCCAATCTGCGCGTCGAAAACGGCCCGGCTGAAGCGCACGTGCGCATCGGCTGGCTGCGCTCGGTATCCAACATCTATCACGCCTTTGCCGTCCATTCCTTCATAGACGAGCTGGCGCATGCCGCCGGTCGCGACCCGCTCGCCTACTTGCTCGAAGCCCTCGGCCCGGCACGACAGATTGACCTTAAGGCGATTGGTTATCCGAACTATGGCGGCGCGACAGACGCCTATCCGATTGACACCGCTCGCATGCGCCGCGTCACCGAGATGGCGGCAGCGAAGGCCGGCTGGGGCAAACGCAAGATGGGCCGCGGCCACGGCCTCGGCATCAGCGTGCATCGCAGTTTCCTGACTTACGTGGCGACGGTCGTCGAAGTCGAAGTCGATGATAAAGGCAAGGTGCGCATCCCGCGCGTAGAAACCGTTGTAGATGCCGGCATGGTGGTCAACCCTGATGTCGTGCGCGCGCAGTTCGAGGGCGCAGCGGTCTTTGGCACAAGCATCGTGCGCAGCGGCGCGATCACCGCAACCGCGGGCCGGATCGATCAATCGAACTTCCACGATTACCAGGTGGCGCGCATGAATGAAGCGCCTTACCAGACCAACGTCACTATCGTTGAAAGCAGCGCGCCGCCGGCAGGCGTAGGCGAGCCGGGGGTGCCGCCGTTTGTGCCGGCGCTGACGAACGCGATCTTCGCCGCCACCGGTAAGCGCGTTCGCGAGCTGCCGCTCACGGGCAACAAGCTTACCGCATAGCTTAAGGAGCTTGACCCTCTATGGATCATCCGAATCGCCGGCGCGTGGTCGCCTTGCTCTTGCTGCTTGCCTGTGTGCATGGCGCGACAGGACAAACCTTGAAGCCGGGGCCGCAGGTGCTGACGATCTTTTCAGACGTAGACGACACAGAGCAGCCTTATGGGCTCTATCTGCCGAAGAACTTCAACCCGAAGAAGAAGTATCCGCTGGTCGTCATGCTGCACGGCGCGGGGTCGAATCATCGGCTGTCGCTCCGCCGCGTCTTTGGCAAGAGCAATCAGCAGGGCGAAACCGATGTCGAAGCGACGCGCTATTTTCCCGAATGGAAGGACGTCGATTTCATTGTCGCATCGCCTTACGCGCGCGGCACGGTTGGCTATCAGGGTATCGCCGAGCGCGATGTCTTAGATGTGCTCGCAGACGTTAAGCGGCGCTTTCCGATTGATGAAGACCGCGTCTATCTTACGGGGTTATCTATGGGCGGCGGCGGCACGCTTTGGATTGGCCTGACGCGCCCGGACATCTGGGCGGCAATCGCGCCGGTCTGCCCGGCGCCGCCTGAAGGGACGCTAGAGCTTGCGCCCAACGCCTTGAACTACCCCGTGCATTTCTTTCAAGGCGGCGCCGACCCTGTAGTCAAGCCCGAAGGCACGCGCGAATGGGTGAAGCGGCTTGAAGCGCTCGGCACCCGCGTCGAATACACCGAATACCCCGGCGTCCAGCACAATAGCTGGGAGAACGCTTACAAAGACGAAGCCATCTTTGACTGGTTCAAACCGTTCCGCCGCAACCGCTATCCCGACCGCGTGCGCTTTGCGACCAGCCGTTACAAGTACACCTCGGCTTACTGGGTCGCAATCGATCAGTTGACGCCGGGCACCCTGGCAAGCGTTGATGCGCGATTTACTTCGCCGAATCATCTTGAGATCACGACGGCAGCCGTAGGCGCGCTGACGCTCAAGCTTGCTGGCCACCCGAAATTTAAAGCCAACCAGCCGCTTGAAGTTTTAATCAACGGCAAACAGGTGCGCGCCCGCGTCGCAAGCGAGCTATCGCTTACCGAGCAACAGAATGACTGGGTGACGGCGAAGTACGAGCCAGAGGCGACAGCAAAGCGCGCCGGCAGTGAAGGGCCGATCAGCGAAGTCATCGGCAGCCGCCACATTTATGTTTACGGCACAGCGGACAGCCCGACAGATGCTGAAAGGCAGAAGCGCCGCGAGCAGGCCGAGTACGCCGCGAACTGGTCGGTCTATCGCAACGCTTTTTTGGGCCGCGTGATGATCTTTCCGCGCGTGCTCGCAGATAAAGAAGTCAGGCCGAGCGATCTCGAAAGCGCCAACCTCGTCTTATTCGGCACCAAAGAAAGCAACAGCCTGGTGGCGAAGTATAGCGACCGCTTACCCGTGCAGTTCAACGCGGCGGCAAGCACAAATTATGGGCTGGTGTATGTCTTCCCGGCAGCGGGCCATTACGTGCTAGTCAGTTCCGGTTTGCCGTGGTGGGCGGGGATGACAGGGCCTGCGCCGCGCAATCGCCGCAACCCGTTCGGCATCGGCGCGCCCGACCTGCTTTTAGGCATGAAGGATTATCTTCTCTTTAAAGGGACGATTGATACTCCCGTCGCCGAGGGGCGCTTTGACGGGAGCTGGCGTATGCCGGACGGGGATGCCGCACGGATGACGGCAAGCGGTGCGGTAACCTTAAACGGCAGGCAATAGAGCGATGGCCGAAGTCCCGAAGGCACACCGGAAATTAGCCGGTGGTGCCAACCCCTAGGGCGGATTTCAATCGGGTGTAGCGCAAGCTGTTAGCTTGTGCATCGACTGGCGCAAGCTAACAGCTTGCGCTACATGGCAAATGCAATTGAACACCACTCTAGAACCCAGCACAATTGTGCTTTTCGAAATGGGACATTTGCCCGATGCGGAAGTCTTTGGCTGACGCGTATGATGGCGCTGCATTCCGGTGAGCGGTTCCAATCTCATCCGTAGTGCTGGCCGGCGTTCCTGCTTGCGACGGCCAACGCCGTCCCGGCTCAGAAGGCTATCCCCTCTTCAAAGCCGGGGCTTGAGTCTCGATCCTGCCAACCCGATTTTCGCCTGAGAATCTAGAGACTCAATTCCGGGACTTGGAAGCAAACCCAAGTCCTGTTTATTTGACTGAGAGCGAGCCAAGACTCCGGGGCAGAACGAACTGCTTGGGCGCGATGGGCGGTTGCGTCGAATGGTCAATCAAGTAGAGGGCAAGCAGCAGGGTTAAAAGCAGGGTGATGAGCAGCGCCAGGATGACCCGCAAACGGTGCTTGCGGGCGATCAGGTTGGGCTTGCCGAGCCAGCCGCGCCAGCCGCACTCGCGGCAGCGGTAGAGCTTGTATGAAGTCACGGCCCTGATAAATTTTTCTTTTACGCCGCGCGCGTGCGAATGGTGAACGCGCCAGCCGCACGCCGGACAGATTCGATTAGTCAAAGTGCCTCCGTGCGAATGAGCCGATTATTACACATTCGCTAGCGTGGGGCGAGAAGAATGTTAACGCTGGTCGCGGGGCGCACAACTCCTTACAAACGGCATGAAGTTTGGATAGTTTATCGCCGGCTTAGGCATCGCAACCCCGAAAGCTGAAAGACGGAATGAGCAGTTATGAGCGTACGCATACTCCTCATATCATGAAACGGTTCTGTATTTTGCCGATAACGGCGTCGGTTTTGACGGCAAAGATGCGGACAACCTGTTTAAGCCCTTCCACCGTTTGCACACCGCAGCAGAGTTCGAAGGCACAGGCATCGGCCTTGCGCATGTGCGGCGCATCGTCGAGCGCCACGGCGGCCGCGTTTGGGCCGAAGGCGCAAAAGAGCAGGGCGCAAAGTTTTACTTTTCCCTGCCGAAGAATTGAAGCGTTTGCCAATGCATACCGCAATGCAGCGGAAGCATACGGCAGGGATTGACAAATTTGCCTGAGGGTAGATATGCTACGCGGGTCGCAATGAACGAGTCCCCCGGTAGGTGGTTTGCTACAGCTACTTTAAATGCAAATGAGCCTGTCAAACTGCAGGTTTGGCGCATCAACCCGATGCTTCGTAAGGCGGTGCCAAGTGGAGGTAAGCGAAATGAGACGGGGGGACGCATTCTTGACAACGAAAACTGAAATTTAGATATGTAGTCGCGCTCACACCCTGGCCGGGCTCTCTCCAAAGCTGCCCCTCCCGACTCCCAAGAAAACCTTCACCAGGGGGCACGATTTTGATAATCAGCGTGTCGCACGTGGCGACTTCCCTGCGGGGTTCAACCATTGCTGGCAGAGGTGTGCGCAGATACCGGGCAACGCCAGCAATCATTGCGCTTAGATAATCTTGCTCCAGGCCACTTCCTTGACTATGATCGTTAAGCCATGAAACGCATCATCGTTGATCCTGATATCTGTAATGATCGCCCGGTCATCAAAGGTACGCGAATAACTGTACAAACCGTGCTTGAATTTCTCGGCGCCGGCGACTCCATAGATGACGTGCTTGAAGCGTCCCCGTCGCTATCCCGTGAAGACGTGTTGGAATGTCTGCGATTTTCGTCTGAGCTATTGAAGCATCGTTTTAGTTTTCGGGAAGTGGCTTGAAAAGATTTCTCTGCGCGGCTATGGCCACAGGTGGAAGCCCCGCTTCCGGGGCATAAATTGGTTACCGTCTACATAGACAGAATTGAAGCGATCAGATAACTGGTGGGTAATCTGGATTCACTAGGCTGATCGGGCTAAAAATTGGCATCGGTCATCAGTCGCCAGGAGTATCAGCAATGTCAGAAGAGAATCATGAAATAGAGAAGGTAGTGATACCTGACGAGATATCGCTCCAGCCGGCCTATCCGCGAGCGGCGGATTACCGCGCCGAAGGCGATTACGGCTACGGCTATGGCCACAAGGAAGAAAACGTCCGCGTCCGCGAAGTCTGGCGCAACATCCGCAAGCACAAATGGCTGATCATCACCATCACCGTCGTCATCACCATCGTAGTGGCGATTGAGATGTACCGCACGCCTTCGATTTATGAAGCCTCGACGATGATTGAGATCGGCAAGGAAGACCCGCCGCCCGGCAAACCCGGCAGTTTTGTATTTCAAGTTGAAGACCCGATGAATGTCAGCCTGAAGACGAAGATTCAGGCATTACGTAGCCCCGCGGTTTATCAAGCCGTAGTGCTTAAGCTCGGCCTCGACCAGAACCCAAAGTTCTTTAGCGTCGGCGCTAAAAAATCCGTACTGGACGCAATCAAGCTGCTCGGCCAGCGCGTCTCGGGGCGCCCGGCCAGGCTAGATGAGGATGATACGGAAGAGGCGATCTCTTCCGCGAAATCTGGCCTGCCGCTTACGCCGGAAGATCAGGCGCGGTTCGAACCCTACATGGATGCCGTAGATGGCGGCCTGACGGTTGTTCCCGTAATGGACACGCGCGACCTGAAGATTTCGTTCAGACACTCTGACCAGAAGATCGCCGCGGCTATCGCCAACGCCATCGCCGAAGTCTTCATCAAGCAGAACTTTGAAGCAAAGACCCAGAAGTTTACGACCACCTCGGACTGGCTTGATCGTTCGACCCGCGAGTTGAAGGCCAAGGTGCAGCAGGCCGAGCAGGCGCTCGCGAACTACACACGCGAGAACAACATCTTTTCGACCGAGGGCAAAGAGACGCTGACCGCAGACAAGCTCTCGCGCCTGCACGAGCAGGTGATGCGCGCCGAGACTGATCGCATGCTGAAGCAGTCGCTCTATGAAGAGGTGAAGATGGGGCGTGTCGCGCAACTACCCGAAGCTTTTGCCGACCCCAAAAGCAGTGATCTGCAAAAGAAGCTTCAGGAGTTGGCCATCACGCTCTCCGACCTTGAAACAAAATATGGTCCGGAAAACCCGCAGATTGTTCGCGTCAAGCAGGAAATTGCGGTCATTCAGGGGCAGATCAGCGAGAGCCGCAGCACGCTGGCCGAACGCCTGAAGGCCGATTACGAGCGCGCCGTGCGCGATGAGCAATCACTGAAAGCAGCGTTAGAGAAAGCCAAAGGCGAAGCCGTCCAGCAGAATCAAGCAGCTATTCAGCTCAATATTCTCAAGCAAGATGTGGACACGGCGAACAAGCTCTACACGGAGTTTTTGCAAAACACCAATCAGGCCAACCTGCAAGTCGCCGAGCAGCACAACAACGTGCGCATCATCAGCCCGGCGCGAGTTCCCAAAACGCCGATCAGCCCGGCGCGCATGCGCACCGTAGTCATCGGCTTTATGCTGGCGCTATCGGCAGGGATCGGCCTGGCGATGTTCCTCGAATATATTGACAACACGATCAAAACGGTCGAAGACGTCAGTCGTTACGTGCAGCTTCCCGCCTTGAGCGTGATTCCGCCCATCGGTCTGGTTGCGCCGCGAGGGATGCTGCCATCAAAAGGCGCAAAGAAACTGAAATCACTGCCGGCCAGCGTCAACGGCAACGGGGCGGAGAACGCAAACGCTGCTCATCTGGTCGCGCCTGATAGCCGCTCGTCTGCGGCAGAAGCTTACCGCATTCTGCGAACCTCGGTGCTGCTGTCATCGGCGGGCAAACCGCCGAAAACCATCCTGGTGACCAGCGGTCAGCCCGGTGAAGGGAAGACGACGACGGCGGTGAACACCGCAATTTCGCTATCGCAGCTCGGCGCGTCGGTGCTGTTGATCGATTGTGATATGCGCAAGCCGTCGGCCCATAAGATTCTCGGCATAGACAACATGCGGGGCCTTTCGACCTATCTATCGCGCAACATGAATGTGGATGGGTTAATCCAGAAGCTGCAAATGCCGAATCTTTCATTTATCCCCTGCGGGCCGATTCCGCCGAACCCGGCAGAGTTGATCAGCTCTGAGCGCATGAAACGTCTGCTGACAGAGCTGGCCGACCGCTACGACCATGTCATACTCGATTCGCCGCCGCTGATGAACGTCACCGACCCGGTGATTCTTTCGACGATGGTAGACGGCGTGCTTCTAGTGGTGCATGGCGGCAAGAGCACTCGCGATGTGGTTCGCCGCGCCCGCCATGACCTGGATTCGGTGAATGCCAAAGTCTTCGGCGTTGTGCTGAACAATGTTGATCTGCGCCGCGAAGGCTACGACAACTACTACTACTATCGCTACTACTCGGCCTACGGGCAGGAGAGCACGGGCGATAGCGCCACCTAGAATCTGTATAGCTCAACTCTCTAATGACAGCCAAAGCATCCGCAATGAGTGAACCATCATCGGCGGTTGAACAATTCGACCTGTGGATTGAAGCAGGCCGCACGGAGAAGAACTACTGGCGCGACCTCTGGCGATACCGCGAGTTGTTTTACTTCCTGGCGTGGCGCGACATTTTAGTGCGTTACAAGCAGACGGTGATCGGTGTCGCCTGGGCGCTCATCCGGCCATTCTTGACGATGGTCGTATTCACCTTCGTCTTTAATAAGGTGGCGAAGCTCTCGGCCCCCGGCGCAGCGCCTTACGCGCTGATGGTCTTTGCGGCGATGCTGCCCTGGCAATTTTTCTCGACGGCACTAAGCGAATCCAGTAACAGCCTGATCGGCAACGCCAACCTAATTTCGAAGGTTTACTTCCCGCGCCTGATCGTGCCGGCGGGTTCAGTTATCACTAGTTTCGTAGACTTTTTGATCACGCTGGCGCTGATGGCCGTGATGATGCTCTGGTATGGCTACCTGCCGGACTGGCGGCTAGTGATGTTGCCGCTTTTCATCGCGCTGGCCTTCAGCGCGGCCTTTGGCGCGGGCCTCTGGTTATGCGCGCTGAATGTGGAGTATCGCGACTTTCGCTACATCGTGCCGTTCATCGTGCAGTTTGGGCTGTTCGTCTCGCCGGTCGGTTTCAGCAGCGACCTCGTACCGGAGCGCTGGCGGTTGTTGTATGCATGTAACCCGATGGTCGGTGTAATTGACGGCTTCCGCTGGGCGCTCTTGCGCGGCGAAGCCCACATCTACTGGCCCGCGTTGCTGGCTTCAATCGTAATTACTGTCGCCTTGTGCGCTTCGGGCATCTGGTATTTCCGCCGCATGGAACGGACATTTGCAGACGTAATCTAAAAGCACGCCAATGAGCGACGTTGTCATCCGCGCTGAAAATCTCGGCAAGAAATACCGCATCCACCACCAGCAGGAGCGCCAGCGCTATGTCGCCCTGCGCGATGTCTTTGCCGATAAGTTGCTGACGCCGTGGCGCTGGGCGAAGAGGCAAAGCGCTCACCGGCAATCGGTAGAGGATTTCTGGGCGCTCAAGGATGTTTCGTTTGAGATCAAGCAAGGCGAAGTCGTCGGCATCATCGGGCGCAATGGCGCGGGCAAATCGACGTTGTTGAAAATCTTGAGCCGGATCACAGAGCCGACCGAGGGGCGGGTTAAGATTCGCGGTCGTGTGGCCAGCCTGTTGGAGGTGGGCACAGGCTTTCACCCGGAGCTGACCGGACGCGAGAACATTTATCTGAACGGTGCCATCCTTGGGATGACAAAGCTGGAGATTAAACAGAAGTTCGATGAGATTGTCAGCTTTGCCGAGATTGACCAGTTCCTTGATACGCCGGTGAAACGCTATAGCAGCGGAATGTATGTTCGACTAGCATTTGCTGTAGCTGCGCATTTAGAACCGGAAATACTCGTAGTTGATGAAGTACTCGCAGTCGGCGATATAGCTTTCCAGAAAAAATGCCTTGGGAAAATGAGCGAAGTTGCTGACAGCAATGGGAAAACTGTGATTTTCGTTAGTCATAATATGGAAGCAATAGGTGCAATGTGTGAGAGTTGTATGTTACTTCAGTACGGCCAGCTTGTATTGAGGGATAATGCAGCAAATGTTATAGCTTGCTATCTTGATGCGGCGAACACAACAAAGGCCACGATTGACCTGAAAGAGAAATCTACGGAAGCCTATTTTTGTTCGGCAAAATTGTGTAATGAAAATGGGAATATCTCTCTATGTTTTCAGATGAGCGAGCGTGTTATCTTAATGTGTCATTTTCAGGTGCGCGCTCCCCAGCCGGGACTCGAGGTGGCACTTGCTGTCTTGAATTCCAAGCGAGAACGAATTTTCTATTCAAGTAATAAAATGGCAGAAGTGCCAATATCCATAGAATCTGCAGGCAACTATGCTATTACAGCAAGCATTCCATCTCAGCTATTGCTGCCAGGTCGTTACTTCATAAACTTGGCACTGCATCGCCCAAACGTGCAATTGTTTGATTATCAAGAAAACATTCTTTCCTTTGAGGTGATTCAGACAGAAGGTGAAATCAGTGGTTTCCCTGTTAGCTCCCTCGGTTATGTTTACGCCAATGTAATTTGGCATGCAGAGAGAGTAGTCGCATGAAGCGATTGGGGAATTTATTGATTCGATCTCTAGACCATACTCATCAATGGGCTACTCAGAAAGACGTAGAAGTGCCCGTGCGTGAATGCGTACATTTTTGCGGTTTCCGTTATGGGAGACAAGAGTACAATCCATACGAGACATATCTAATTGATTTACACCGTGGCCTGCATTTGCGTGTTGTAAGGCGGCGTTTTATTGATTTTCTAAGGCACTATCGACCGCGGCACATGGGAGAAGCACTGGGGGTATCCTTTAGTCAACGGTATGGATTGTGGATCTATCCGTGGGATAACTACGATCCTCGTGAATGGCGAAAGTATGGCTGGAGAAACACCCCGGGGGAGTGTCCTGATATTCTTACTCATTTCTGTGAACTGGGTATTCCTTCCATTCGAATTGACGAAGAATTTGTATGGTTGGAAAAGACATTATACTCGATAGCTAACCTGGGTTATCAACCGGAGAAACATGGCCCTGCTAGAGTATTAGAATTTCGTCGCGCAGATCATACTTCTGCATATTTGATTCTTGATGGAAACCATCGTGCCAGCGCCCTCGCCGCTCTAGGCTGTCGTGAGACGATAGTTGCAAGATGTGAAAGAATTGTTCAGGAAGAGAAAGTAGACACCTGGCCCGCAGTCCAGAATGGTTGGATGAAGCGCGAAGATGCTTTAGCGCTGTTTCATGCTTACTTCCGAGGAAATCCTTCTTGGACTCCGAGCGAAACGCCCGCTCGAATCATTGCCCCACATGGCTGGGAGCAGTTTTATTTCTCATGAGTCTTCAACTCCCATACAGGCATGGCATATGTTGCTCTGCTGATTCTAGATTTATTGTGCTAACTTGGCATCGGATTTTAGGATGAAAACCACATCTTGCGAATCAAACCGGACTGAAGAGCCAGCCTATGATGGTTACTATAAATATGATGCGAATATTGCACGGGATTATGATACATCTCGTGAAAAAGAAGTTCATTGGTGGCGTGAAGATCAATTTATCGAAGCATATTTCAATAAGCGGCAAATCAACAGCTTGCTTGACTTGCCTGTGGGAACGGGCCGTTTTTTTATTCACTACCACAATGTACGGAATCTAGTTGGAGTAGATATATCCAAAGCTATGTTGGAAGAAGCCAGAGAGAAATTAGTTTTCCTATCCTCAGAAACTTCCGTTCGGCTAGAATGTGGAGATGTTTTCTCGTTGCGCTTCACTGATAATGAATTTGAGGTAACCCTTGTCTGTAGACTGTTTCATTTAATCCCTCAGCATATGGTTGCCAAAGCTATCAGAGAGTTATGTAGAGTTACAAAGGGTGAAATCATAGTACAAACCTACACATTGACAAAGGCGGCACGCATAAGTCTATGGCGCTCTCGCCTTAAGAATAAGGCTTTCCGATCCCTGCATAAGATATTCCCTGGTCTCTTTTACAAAAAAGCAACGGAATCAAATGCTCCTCTAAAACCTTGGAGCCATATTCAAGCCTTTTATCATCAACAATCGTTCCTCGATTCCTTGTTTAATAATTGTGGCTTTTACGTATTAAGGCGAAAGATACTGGATAAATATGAAGGTACTCATGTCAAATTTACAATTTATTCGAATGAGAGATAAGATACCATTCGTTACCATTGATCCGAGGGATGATAGGTGAAGGCTAGACACTTCATCAAGGGCATTTTACCCCCTATTTTGCTTAGTTTGCTTCGCAGGATTTCCGCGCCTCCTAAGCCTGATTCTATACGATTTATGGGAAAGTTTGATTTATGGGAAGAGGCTGAATCTGCTTCGACCGGATATGCTGCTCCAGAGATTCTAAAGCGGACACGGGCCGCAATGGCCAAGGTGAAAAATGATGAAGCCATATTCGAGCGTGACTCTGTCCTGCTGGCAACACCCGAGTACCCATTCCCCTTGATCGTCGGCTTGCTTCGCGCCGCACTACTCGCTGACGGAAGGCTCTCTGTATTGGATTTTGGTGGCGCATTGGGAAGCACTTATTTTCAATGCCGTAAATTCTTGTCTGCCGTAAAAGATATGCGTTGGAGCGTGGTCGAGCAGCCGGATCATGTCGCTTGTGGGCAGGCCGAATTTAGCAACGAAGAACTTCGCTTTTACCCGACCGCCGAGGAATGCTTGACTTCACAGCGGCCAAATCTGTTGCTACTGTCTAGCGTCTTACAGTATCTTCCTGCGCCATACGATATGCTCCGGCAACTACTTACATATCGCATCCCGCATGTCGTGATTGACCGTACCGCGTTCCTTGTGGGGAACCGGGAGAGGCTCAGCGTCCAATCTGTCCCGAAGTCGATTTATCAAGCGACCTATCCAGCTTGGTTTTTCAATGAGCCAAAGTTTGTGGCCTTCTGCAATGAAATGAACTACAAACTCGTGGCGGATTTCGATGGCGCAGATCACGTGTCGCTATCACAGCCCCAAGAGGAATCCTACTTTAAGGGATTCATATTCGACCTGGAGGAAAGATCATGACCGCCGAGGCGGCATCTTTGCACCTCGTGAATCTCGGCTGCGGTCACCGCTATCATCCAGAATGGATTAATATTGATACGGCCCCTCAGGCACCGGGCATTATTAAACACGACTTAAGTCGTGGCATACCCCTAGCGGATGCAAGTAGCGATGCAATTTATCATTCTGCTGTCCTGGAACACTTTCGGCGAAGTGATGCGCTGACTTTCCTGCGTGAATGCCTTCGGGTCTTAAGACCTGGAGGCATAATCCGTGTGGCGGTCCCGGATTTAGAAAAGCTATGTCAGTTATATCTTCTGAAGCTGGAGGCTGCGCTGGATGGGGATACGATAGCTGTCCATGATTACGACTGGATTATGCTGGAAATGTTTGATCAAACTGTTCGCGAAGATAGCGGCGGGGAGATGATCGGTTTTTTTAGGCAATATCCGCTACCTAACGAGCAGTTTGTTTATGAGCGCATTGGCCAGGAGGGACGCGAAATTGTGGAAAGCTTACGAGCGGGAGCGAGCGAGCGGCCGTCCAAGCGAGGAATGATAAGGCTTGCTGGCCAATTGGGACGGACTGGCTTAAGGAGAATTCGCAATACGTTACTCGAATTGCTTGCCGGCCCTGATGCGGTCCGCGCCTTACGCATTGGCCGATTCCGACTCGGCGGCGAGGTACATCAGTGGATGTATGATCGATATTCTCTTTCTCGATTATTGATAGAAGCCGGTTTCCACAGTCCCCTGCATCAAAGCGCGGTGAGCAGTCAAATCCCCCATTGGACAAGCTATAATCTCGACACGCTGGCGGATGGAACTGTGATAAAACCAGACCTTTTCTATATGGAGGCCATCAGACCAAAGATGACTGTTGGTCAATGAAACCCGTCAAGAGAAATGGGCAATGATACGTTACTTTTGTACTTACTTCGATCAATATTATTTGCCACGAGGATTGGCAATGTATCGCTCGCTCAAGCAACACTGTCCAGCGGCGCAGCTCTGGGTCTTGTGCTTAAGTGACGAATGCTACCATGTGCTTGAGGAATTGTCCTGGCCGGACATCATTCCCATAAAGCTTGAAGATTTTGAGCAGGGCGACAGTGAATTGCTAGCCGCGAAAGCTAACCGCAGCCAGATCGAATACTACTTTACCTGTACCCCTTCACTGCCGCTTTTCGTTCTCAATCATAACCCTGCGATTGATCTCATCACTTATCTCGACTCAGACCTTTTCTTTTTTAATGATCCTGAGCCGATTTTCCAGGAGATGCAGAATCACTCGATTGCGATTATCAAACACCGCTTTCCTGAGCAACACCGTTGGATGGAGCAGAATGGTATCTTCAACGTCGGCTGGCTGACTTTCAGAAGAGATAACGAGGGCCTTGCGTGTTTGTCGTGGTGGCGTGAGCGCTGTCTTGAATGGTGTCACGATTATATAGATGGCGAGAGATTCGCAGACCAGAAATACCTGGACCGATTCCCGGAACTCTTTGCAAGCCTCAAAGTGGTTGAACACAAGGGGGCGAACCTGGCCGCGTGGAATCTGGGCAATTACAAGCTGTACGCATCCTCTAACGTTCTTTTGGTGGATGATCAGCCTTTGCTGTTTTATCACTTCCAGGGCTTGCGAAAGATTGCTCCGGGGGTGATTGATCCTTGTGTGCAATTCTACAACTTGCGAGTATCCTGGTTCATGGAATGGAAACTCTTCAGACCTTATCTCAGAAGGTTACAGGAGGCCCAACAACTGATCGTTACAGCGATGGGGCACACCGAGTTGCTGATGGGGCTTCAACGAGGCAGATCTGAGGATAATGTGGACATAACGCAATTGATAGACCGACCCGCCAGTACAAACATTGAAAAGCTGCTATCCGCTTATCGGGGTGTGCTTGCACGCCGGTTTCTGCTTTCATTCAACTGATAGAAGTAATCAAAGGTTGCTTTGAGCAATGCGTATATTCGGCGCGGTTCGGCATTCCAATGATCCGGAATTTTTCTATGGTGGATTGTGGAGTGAGAATTTCTATCCTGCCCTACGCGAACTTGGGCATGAGATCATTGAATCACAGACAGATCTGTTTCCTGCAAGCCGATTCATGGCGGTTGCCGATAACTTCACACATGCTGAGATCAATCTCAGGACTAGCATCACCGAACATATCCTCGATGAAGTGCGCGCCGCACAACAGCAAGGGCCGGTACATCTGTTTCTCAGTTACTTCTATAACTCTCACTTCGATCCACAAGGCTTCGATGAACTGCGCCGGCTTGGCATTCCATCGGTCAACTTTTATTGCAACAGCATCTATCAGTTCGCGCTAGTGTCTGCTATTGCGGCCAAAGTAGATTTTTCCTGGCACGCCGAACGCGATGCGCGCCCTGCCTATCTTGCTATCGGTGCCAATCCCATATGGGTGCAAATGGGAGCCAATCCAGAAGTCTATCATCCGATGCCGAACCAGAGGCGGCAGCCAAGAGCCTGCTTCGTGGGACAGCATTATGCGGATCGAGATCGGCTGCTTGCAAAGCTTGTCACCCATTCGGTCCCGGTTGACATATACGGCAGTGGCTGGAAATCGCTCTTGTCGAATGATCAGTTGCAAAAGCCTGCATCACAAGAAACTCAGGAATACTTGGGCCGCCGAATCCCCAGGCCAGGCAGCCTTGCCAGTTACTCTCAGGCCATCTCTGGGAATATCGAAAGAGAAGGCGTCTTGACCGGAATCGGCAGAAGCTTCCGGCAGGCGCGCTACCGCCATCACACCCGCCGAATAGATTCGCTGCTTGCTCCAAGCGCTCGCGGAGTTGCTGGAAATATCAGTGAAACGTTTTCGCAGTACGAGGTCATTCTGAATTTTAGCAATGTCTGGGCCGACGGTCGCCCGGCAGCGCAATTAATCCCTCATGTGCGACTGCGTGACTTCGAGGCTCCCATGTGCCGCACTTGCTATCTAACAGGATATACAGACGAGATCGCCGAGTTTTACGAGCTCGGCAGAGAGATAGACACCTATGCCAGTTCCGACGAATTAGTTGATAAAGCGAAGTTTTATCTTTCGCATCCCGGCGAAGCTGAAAGGTTGCGCGAAGCCGGTTACCGCCGCGCACTACGCGACCACACATGGAAGCGACGCTTTCAACAATTATTTGCGGCGCTAGGTCTTCAGAATTCCTGATGAGCACGATCTTGCGACAAGCGTGGCTTCGCATACTGGCAGCAGCAGGTGTACAACAATTTGTGGCGACGAGTGGTTTAGGACATCGGTTTGTCTGCCATATTGGGGATTTTCTTGGTGAAAACCCTTTTTACAATCGCGAGGCGTTTCGTGCAGAGTTGGAAGTCTGTGCCGCCTGGCTGCAACCACAGCATGAACCGGTCGTTTTTGACGTGGGAGCCAATGTGGGTTTTTGGTCTACTCACCTTGCGCAGATGCTGGCCAATCAATCACCGGCAATTTATGCTTTCGAGCCGGTCCCACAAACCTTTCAAAAGCTTCTTCATTCGGTCGAACGTCTCCACCTCGGGGCCAATGTGAATGTGGTTGCGGCAGCCGTGCTTGATGAATCGCGCCCTGTACGCCTGAGCTACTCCCCGCATGATTCGTTGTTTGCCCAGATAACCGATGGGAACATAAATCCCCGTGCAGGCGACCGATTAGTGTATGCTGCCGGTCTCACATTGGATGAGTTTGTCATGACATTGGGAATTGTACCCGCGCTTGTGAAAATTGACGTTGAAGGAAGCGAAGTCAAAGTTTTGCGTGGTGCCCGGCATCTGCTCAAACGGACAGACCGCCCTGCTTTGATGTTTGAATACAACCCGCTCACGCTTGCTGAGACAGGAGCCGATGTTGCGGCTTTTAACGGATTACTATCAGACTACCAGTTTTATTATGTGGATGATTTTGAAAAACAGCAGATGCCTTTAGGGCATAGTATTGCTTCGCTCAATGATATTCAATGGGTATGTAATCTCTTCGCTGTTCCCTCGACTGAAATTTGTGCAGCCCGATGGGTGACTGCGTTGAAAGTAGTGAGACAGCGACTTGACCTTAGCCGGAGTTAAAGTCTTGCCAAAGGCTTGCAGGAAGTAATGCATACGCTGCCAGTGAGTGCGATTGTCCCAACGAGAAACCGCCCCGAGGTTTTTCGAGAAACGCTGGCTTCCCTTGAAAAACAACAGCTATTCCCGGCTGAGTTAATTGTCGTTGATGCGTCGGATGATGCAAAGACAAGAGATATGCTGGGCGAATTGCCCGAAAGACTTGGCTCATTATGCTCGATCCGATGGATGCCCGCTGATATTTGTGGTGCCGCTGCGCAGCGCAACCAGGGTATTCCTATAGCCACACAACCGGTGATCTGGTTTTTCGATGATGACATTCTATTTGAGCCGGAATGCGTGTGCCGGCTTTGGCAATCTCTACAATCAGAGGCGCGGTTAGGCGGGGTCAACGCCATGATTGTGAATCAGCGGTATCAGCCTCCGGGATGGGTGAGTCGTACATTATTCCAGGTGCTTCGTGGCCATGCCGAAACGACCTATGCCGGACTTGTCATTGGTCCGGCAGTCAACTTATTACCTGAAGACCGAGACGACTTACCAGAAGTGGTTGCCGTCGAGTGGATGAATACCACTTGCACGATGTATCGCCGAGAAGCTTTGCCTGCGCCACCGTTCGATTCAGTATTCACAGGATATTCAATGATGGAAGATTTGACGCTTTCGCTTCGCGTTGGAAAGAAGTGGCAACTTGCAAATGTCAGAACTGCGCGGATTTTTCACGACAGCCAACCTGGAACACACAAAGCGGATGTGCGCGCCCTAGCGGCGATGGAGCTGGCCAACAGGCATTACGTAATGACAAGGGTTTTGGAGCAAACGCATACGTCTGCTTATTTGAAGTTGCTGCTCTGGGAAATGTTTCAATTGCTGGTGTGCGCAACCGACCGTTCGACGCGCAGCAAATTACTGCAAATCTTGAAGGGCAAAATCCTGGGATTTCGGGAAATCCGGCGAAGGGCGCAGAAGGTTTAGCGATTATAAGAAATGACTGACTGGAACACAGAAATGATGATACCTGCAGTGCTGGTTGGCATTGTGACATGGAATCGGGCAGAGGTTTTACCTAAAGCAGTTGCATCAGCATTGGCGCAAACGTATCCGAACTTACAGGTAGCCCTCATCGATAATGCTTCCACGGATGCCACTAATGATTTGGCGGTGCGCTTTTCAACAGTACAGTGGATTCGATGGCAGGAAAACCGCGGACACATGGCAGCGCGCAATTATTTCATGGCGATGGAGGGAGCCGCTTATTTTGTTAGCTTAGACGACGATGCCTGGTTTCTTCAGGGAGATGAGATTTGCATCGCGGTTGATTATCTGGAACAGCATCGCCAAGTGGCGGCAGTGGCTTTTGATATTCTTTCCCCGGATCGGCCTGAGGCGGCGCGACGAACTGAGCCTCATCCAACAGGGATGTTTATTGGCTGCGGTCACGTGTTACGTTTATCTGCCGTCCGCGAGGTTGGTGGATACGAGGCTGCACCCGGCAGTTATGGCGGTGAAGAAAAAGACCTTTGTTTACGTCTGCTGGACGCCGGCTATCAAATCGTCAAGCTTCCAGGCGTGCATGTGTGGCACGACAAAACGCCGGTGGCGCGAGACTTTCCCGCGCAGTATTGTTCCGGCGTATGTAACGATCTGGTACTGGCATTGCGCCGCACCCCTGCCATGCTGCTGCCAATGGCGCTGCTTGTAAAACTTTATCGTCACTGGAGATTTTCACTGCGAAATGGCTTGACCGAATCCTGCCTGCAAGGATTCAGGCTCTTCTTTGGTTCAATTCCGCAGGTATGGAAGACACGTCATCCGGTCAAGGTGGCAACCTTACGTGCATTTGTCCGGTTGACGGCATAAGTGGGATTGTTGACGATGCGGTTAAATGTAGAACCGTTATTAATCCGAATCCCGCGCGGCTTGACCAGCCGGATTCGACTCGGCATTTATCGTTTATTGGGAATGCAACAAGGAATCAGGAATCGAATGGAAGGCGGCGGGCGATGCCGTCGCGTCCGGCAAATTCGTCTCGGTAACTATAACGCATTTACACAAGGTTGCTGGCTATGGCCAGAGGATAGAGATTATGAAGGTATTCGTATTCGCATAGGCAATGGAAATTATTTCAACCGTGACCTCATGATTGATGCCTGCGGATATGTCGAGATTGGCGATGAAAATATGTTCGGGCCGGACGTTTATATTACCGATAGCAATCATTCATTTGGTATCGGAATTTCGCCTAAGACTGCCCCGATGCAAACCGGGCGGGTGAAGATTGGGAATCGCTGTTGGATCGGCGCGAAGGCGGTGATTTTGAAAGATGTGGAATTGGGAGATGGTTGCGTGGTCGGCGCCGGGGCTGTCGTGACGCGCAGTTTTCCTGACAATTCGGTGCTCGTCGGCGCGCCGGCCCGCCTTCTAGATTCGGTAAAGGGAACAAGGAAGATGTTGAGCCCTGAACGCCTTGTTGATCCGCCGCTGAATATGATTGGCGCAGATTGATGCTGGCAATTCTGACTACCCATCCTATTCAATATCAGGTGCCTCTCTGGCAAGCTTTAGCTCGGGACGGACGTGTCCCTTTTGAGGTCTGGTATTTAACCGACCATGCCTTACATGTCAGCCATGACCGGGAATTTGGAAAAGCGTTTGCCTGGGATATCAATATGCTGGAGGGTTATCCGCACAGGTTTCTCAAAACCGCATCCGAAGCAACCCCTGGATCGTTTTGGAAATGCCGTTTGCGTGAGTCTTTAGCCGAGCGTATTCAGGCGTCCGGTGTAACTGCGCTTTGGGTTCAGGGCTGGCAGGTGGCCGCCTACTGGCAAGCGGTGTGGGGGGCTAAACAAGCTGGCATCGAAGTCTGGCTGCGTGCTGAAAGTAATGCTCTGGCACCTGCCCCGTTCTGGAAGCGCCGCATCAAACAGTTACTGCTTGGGCAATTCTTTCGTCGAGTCGATCACTTCCTTTATATTGGGAGAGCCAACCGGCGGCTCTACGAGAATTATGGCGTACCCGCCGACAGGCTTCATCCGGCTCCCTACGCTGTCGATAATGATCGCTTTGCGCAACACGCCGCGAGACTTCGCCCGCAGCGGGCGGCATTGCGTAAACAATGGGGCGTGGCCGAAGATGCATTTTGCGTCTTATTCTGCGGCAAATTCATTCCCAAAAAGCGACCGTTAGACATTGTTGCGGCGGCGCGGCAGCTAAGGGAATCCGGCCAATTGTCCAACATCCATCTATTGTTTGTGGGTAGCGGTGAACTTGGCGATGCCTTGCGTCGTGAGTTGCAGGTCGTCTTCGACGCAGAAAATGATAGCGACCAGCCAAGCGTGAAGGCTTTGGACGGCAAATGCCCGCCTGCTTCATTCGCCGGGTTCCTCAATCAAACCGAGATTCCAAAGGCGTATGTTGTGGCCGACTGCCTCGTGCTGCCAAGCGATCATGGAGAGACATGGGGGCTAGTGGTTAATGAAGCCCTTGCGAGTGGTTTGCCGTGTATCGTGAGCGATGCGTGTGGCTGCGCTGAAGATATGGGGCGATTGGTCGGCGCAGAGATTTTCAAACTAGGAAGATGCGCCGAACTTGCAGAGGGGGTACACCGATTTGCAAAACGAGCGGCGCAGAATCCACCTTTATGTAATTTGCACCAGGACTTCTCTATCCAGCGCACCCTGTCTACCGTGGTTGGTTTGCGGCTACGTTCAATGTGAGTAATCAATGAAGCCTGAATTTATCCGTTTTGTGCGGAGAGGTATACGGCAGGGAACTTGGCCCTTGCTGCAGCGCTATGCTGCATTTAAAAGAATTCTAAATTTGCCACCAATCCAGATTTCACAAGACAGTGATTTCGCGGTACACATCTTGACGTGTGAGCGGGACGCGCTCATGTTACATTGGGCCGTTCGGAGCTTTGCAAGCCATGTGTCCGAACCTTTCCAGCTTGTGATTCATGACGATGGTAGCTGTTCTCCCAACACTCTCAAACGATTTTCTGAAACCTTCCTGGGGGCTACGGTAATTCCCCGGAGACAAGCCTGCTTGGAGGTCGCCAAACACCTTAGAGGCTTTCCTAACTTGCTTGAGACAAATCGGAATTCTTTTGCTTCCATCAGGTGGATCGACTTTTATCTACTGGGAGCTTCAAAATTCATCATCTTTCTAGATCCCGATGTCTTATTTTTCGCAAGCCCTACTCATTTGTTCGAGGGGTCGGATAGTGCGCTATGGATGAGAGATTGCTTCTATTCTTTGCATATTACGCAGGAAGAAGCCAATGACAGATTTGGCGGGATTACCTTGCCCCAATTAAATGGCGGATTAGGAAGAATACCACGATCATGCTTCGATCCTATGCTGGCTAGTCGCGTTTTGGATTTCATGCAGCAATCCTATGTTGGTCAGCGCGCGGCACAACTCGGTTTACCGACAATGGACGATATGCCTTACAGTGCTGTCTATTCAGCAGTATACGGTAAGTGCCATCTCCTACCGGAGAGCTATCAAATTGGTATGGAACCGGGGTTACAAGGAGTAATTGCGAAACATTACACCACACCACGGCGGTTTTTGTTCTTCGAAGAGGGCATCCCCCGCGTTGCCCATCATCTTGGAGTCAGTCTGCCGCCCTGGCTCCGGGAGCGTGGTTAAAGGATTACTGCTAAAGTAGATTAAGGATCTTTCATGGTGCTGAAAGGCTGGGTGAACAGTCTGCATCGAACTGCCGGAAATGTTGCGCCACTTGCTTGGCTGGCATTAAAAGTCCGTAACCAGTGCGAATGCATCATTGGTTATAGATTGGGGGAGGACGCGGAAGTTACCGATACGGGCAATAGCGAGGATTGGTTAGTATCACTGGTGGCGCGCGAGGTTAATTGGTTTCTTGATGTCGGCGCTAATGTTGGTGACTGGACCGCATGTATTTTGTCTGAGAACGCAGACGTGAGAGGAGTGCTCTGTGAGCCTGTGCCCTGGTGTTATGAGTCTCTTTTGTGCCGCTTTGCCGGAAACTTGAATCTATGTCTATTGCCAGTTGCGCTGAGTAGTTCGGGCGGGAAAGCGAGGTTTTCTATTATGCCAGGTAACGCGAAAACCTCTTCCCTTCTTGTTCCACGCAATAATCCAATTCAGTCATCCATCGAGGTTGATCTTAAGACGGTGGACATGATTGCCGAAGAGTCAGGTTGTGATTTTATCGATTTTCTAAAGTGCGACTGCGAAGGGTTTGACCTCCCCGTATTGCAAGGGGGCCGAAAAATGATCACTGAAGGGCGCGTGGGACTTATACAATTTGAATATAATTCGATGTGGATCAGGGCAGGGTACACGCTGGCGCAGGCATTAGAATGGCTGGCGTCGAATGGCTACCAAGGTTACCTGTTACGCCATCGAGCCCTGTGGCATTTCGACTACGAGAAATGGGGGGAGTTTGAGCGGTTTGCCAACTTTGTCGCCTTCCGCCGGGGATCCAAATTTGAATCACAATTGGTCGCACAGATAAAGGGTAAGATATAAACAATGATCTTATCTGGGGGCAATTCGCTTACTGCCAGCCCTTTAATGACTGGTTTATGATCTCTAAGCTGAACGCAACGGGCCTGATGCTGTGCGGTCTGTTAGGGAATGGCCCGGTTGCAGCGGACGTTTGGGCATGAGTGATTTCGCCATCATTTGTGGTGCCGGATATGTTGCCGGCAAGGAAATCATATCCTTAGAGCTGGCGCAGAGCCTGGCCCAATATGGTCACAGGGTCCATCTAGTGGTAAGTCGATGGAACAATGGGGATTTCCCGCACCGACTCACAGAAGCTAATCTACCTTTCTATGTCTTGCCTATCGGGTTTATTTCTCTCACTCTCACACTTGAGTGTATGCGAATGACAGGAGAACAGATGCTGCAGTGGCCGAAGCTGCTGCGCGGCTACCGGAACTTTCTTCGCACCGTCCAACCGGTAAAGGTCATTCACACCAACTGGCATCATCTGTTGCTCCTCTGGCCAATGTTGAGGCCGAACCGCGATCTGTTCTGGCTGCATGAAGTGGTTCCCAATCGACGACACTATAGAGCGGTCTTTCAGTTTCTGGGCCGTCGCCTGCAATGTTTTGTTGCCGTTTCAAATGCAGTAAGCAAATCTTTGAAGTGGATCGGCATTCCCGATCATAAGATTCGGGTGATCCACAACGGCTTGAGCGATCCAACGAACGGTGTTGAGTTTGAGCCACAATCAAATGGCATCATCAGACTGGGAATCGCTGGTCAGATTGGAGCATGGAAAGGACATGAGGATTTACTCGATGCTTTTGCCTTGCTAGCACCTCAATGGCCGTCCGTCGAGCTTCACATTTTTGGTAAAGGAGCCGATAGCTATGAGCGTCAATTAAGAGAACGAGCCGCACGATTGAGAATAGCGGGCCAGGTAAAGTGGCATGGCTTTATCGAGAATCGTCCCGCCATCTTTAGCCGCCTGAATCTTTGTGTGGTGCCGAGCCGATTTGAGGAACCCTTAGGGATGGTAGCGATTGAAGCATCAGCTTTCGGTCTACCAGTGGTGGCAACTCAACGGGGCGGGTTGCCTGAGATTGTTGAAGATGGGGTTACCGGCATCCTCGTGCCCGCGGAAAATCCAACTAGATTGGCTGAAGCTATCCAACAATTATTGGCTGATCCTGACCTGGCCCACGCTATGGGAGCGAGAGGAAGACAGCGCATTATGGAGCGGTTTTCCAAAGAGCGATTTGTGAAGGAGTTCTTGGCAGTTCTGGAATCCTCTCCAAGCTCAGGCGGGGAAAGCCGCGAAGAAAAACTTGCCGCTATTAGCAGATAAGTTTCCGGTCTTTGCTGACCACCATCTGTTTCATTGATCGCCTGATGCCGGTCCATCGTTGGGCAGGCGCGTTTTTCTGAAAGAAATGGTTATTCGAATTCTGATTATCTTTTCACCATATCTTATTGGATTATTATGGCATGATAGTCCGGGAGTTTCGATTGCCTTGTCTATTGCAGGGTCGGTTTTCATTGCGGGAATCGCTCAGACAAATTGGTTCAGACAGTCGAATGAAAGCCAACCTGTTACACATCGGTTACTGCGCCCCGGATCGATGTATCATCTGTTATTTGTGATTTCCTATGTATTGGGTGGGGCAGCTTTTGCCGTGAATGCCGCCGGACATACGAGTTGGGGAACGGGCACGAATTCGGTAACAATCGATCAATCCCTGATTGCCGAGTGTCAGCGGTTGATGTTACTTGCTCATGCCAGTGTGACTGCCGGAATGAAGCTGATTGGGTTCGCTTATGACAAGCCCAAATATGTGGTTCCCTCTATTCCTCCCTTCAGCTTGCTTATCATTTCATTGATCAGTCTGGGTCTGGGGACCCTGCTGTCATCCAGCCCCTTGCTATTTCAGCTCAGTCAAAAGATTCTTGGGATTTCGATTGCTGCCGTCTCGTTGGATATCGTGCTTTGCATACGATATCGGCGGCGGAACAATCTGGTCATGGCCCTTGCCCTGTTGGGTCTTAATCTATTACAGCAAGCCGTGAGCGGGTGGAAGGGAAACCTTCTCTGGACCACGATAACGCTTGCCGTCATGCTTTATCCTTTGATGCCGAAACGGGTGC
Organism: Blastocatellia bacterium; assembly: GCA_035275065.1. Lineage (NCBI taxonomy): Bacteria > Pseudomonadati > Acidobacteriota > Blastocatellia > Blastocatellia bacterium. Next base: position 24,064 of record DATENM010000014.1, on the reverse strand, counting down.
TGATTGGCGGTCTTGCTTTTATGCTTTTCTGGGCATTGTACTTTTATCCCTTCGGGCTGGCATTGCGGCCCCTCCTCTGGTACGAAGGCGTCGAGCAGGATAGAGCGGTCGAGATGTCAATGGAGCGCGCGCTGAATATGTCACTGGACGAGCGCCTCGAGACGGTTTGGGGAGCGATGGTGGTCCGCGCTAACGACTTGAATCAATTTGTTAACTATGTTGAATATGTTCCCGCCAATCATCCCTATTACCAATTTGATATTGTGAGCGATGCCATGATTGCTTTAGTACCGCGAGTTGTCTGGTCGGATAAACCTGACATGGAAAAGATCTCCATGCAGCGCGTCTATGAAGCCGGCATTGTTTCAAGACAAGCGCAAGTGTCTGCCAAGTCGAACTATTACCAGGATGCTTATCTCTCCTGGGGAGCGGGAGGCGTCATCCTGGCCTGTCTTTTTTTTGGAGCACTAGCCATGCTGTTCAGCCGCATCTGCGAGCGCTTATTCGGCGGCTACGAAATTGGCACCTGCCTGATTTACACGAGCTTCTTCAGTACCATCGTCAACCAGCCGCCAAACTTCGAGTTTTATGTGGGAGGAATGGCCATCGCCGTTGTTCTGATTTTCGGCATATTCGCTTTAGGGCGGGCTGCGGGCTGGATTGTCCCTGCGAATAAACTGGCCCAGATGCCGGACAATCGGAAGCTGGACGTGGAAGATCAAAGGTCTGGTGCTCGGCCTCTTTCAGGCGCAGTTGGCATCTCTTCTCACCTTCTCAGGTTTCGACGCTAGGCGAAGCAAACAGCAATGACGGCGAGAGCAAGGAGACCCGGAAGTGTAATTGTTCATCGCACGGGTCAGCTTGGGGACACACTGGTAAGCCTACCGGCCCTGCGGGCAATTCGTAATGCCTATCCCGATCACGAGCTGGTGTTGCTGACCGATCAGCATCCCGGTAAGGGGTTCGTCTCTTCCTGGGAAGTATTAGAGGCGACCCGCCTCTTTGCCAGGGTGATATTTTACACTCCCCCATTAGATAGACTAGATGGCTGGCTGCCTCTGTTTAAGCTGGCTCGCCAGCTTCGGCAATGTCGCCCTGAAGCGCTCTTTTGTTTACGCGGCCCGCACTGGAACCATGCATTCCGAGACCGTTTCTTTTTTCAGGCGCTTTGCGGAATACCTCATTGCTACGGGGTAACATCTCGGGTGTATCGGGACTTTGGGCGTCGGGATGCTTCGGGAAACTTGATTCCCTATCTACATGAGGCAGACTATTTGTTAGAGGTGGTCGGCAAATCCGGGGTCGCTGTGCCGCAGCCGGGGACCGCGGAGTTTGGATTGCCACTCTCTGATAAAGAACGCTCTCGCATCGATTTGCTCTGGAGCGAAAGAGGGATTCCCGATAGCGCCCTGGCCATCGGTATTGCGCCAGGGTCAAAGATGCCGGCGAAACGCTGGCCCCTGGAACACTTTATCGAAGTCGGCAGGTGGATTCTTGATAATTATCAGGAATCCCGGCTGATGATTCTCGGCGGCTCTGAAGACCATGCTCAAGGCCAAGCCCTTCAGCAAGCCCTCGGCGAAAGGGTAGTGAATCTTGCCGGTGAGTTGAGCGTGCTGGAATCCGCGGAAGCCTTGCGCCGATGTCGTATTTATGTTGGAAACGATACGGGAACCATGCATTTAGCCGCGGCGGCGGGAATCGCCTGCGTCGCTATCTTTTCGGCCCGCGACCATCCTGGCCGCTGGGACCCATATGGCTCAAAACATATCGTGCTGCGTACCGAACCAGCCTGCGCCGGCTGTCTGCTGGAAGTCTGCATCGAGCAGAATATGAGATGTTTGAAAGAGATTAGTGCAGGCAGGGTGATAGACGCCATCCAGAGCCTCATCTTTGCCCCGCAGTGAGAGGCCGAAATGGTTGTCGTATCCTTAAAATTTGCATCAGGGATGGCGAAGCCGGCAATCTAAGTCGAATTCTCTAAGAATGAAACAATCTCTTAAGCTTTGATGTAGGACAAAACACGCATGTGTGGAATTGCAGGCATTCAGCTAACGGCGAGCTTCTTTAGTGATGGGGGCGGGCCGTTCAAGCAAGGAGAAAGCAAATTACAAAAAGTAATGGATCAGATGCTGATGCATGTTCAGCATCGCGGTCCCGATGATCGCGGAGTGGTTATCTACCGCAACCCTGAGGCGGCTATCTCTTTCGGGCATACGCGGCTGTCTATCATTGACCTCTCCCCGTCCGGACATCAGCCAATGTGCAGCGATAATCAAAGATACTCACTGACCTATAACGGCGAGATTTATAACTACAAAGATATCCGCCAGGAATTAAACCTCAAAGCCGAAACATGGCGCTCTCATACAGACACCGAAGTGCTGCTGCGCGCCTACGAACGTTGGGGAGTTGGTTGTCTACAGAGACTCAGAGGGATGTTTGCCTTTGGCATCTGGGATAATCAGCAACAACAACTCATCCTGGCGCGCGATCTTTTCGGCATCAAGCCGTTATATTATTATGCGACACCAGAGGTTTTCGTGTTCGCCTCTGAAGTCCGCAGCCTGTTGGCCGCCGGCCTGACCCCCAAAAAACTGAGTCTTGAAGGTGTTACCTCTTATCTCCAGTGCGGCTCTGTGGAATCGCCCCTGACGATTGTTGAAGGTGTACGGTCTCTGCAACCCGGCCATTACTTAACGGTCAAGCTTGAAGAAGGCAGGTTGCAGATTGACGAAGTTGGATATGCGCCTGAGCTATTTGAATCGGCTTTGAATACACAAGTATCAGATCGCTGGGAAGCGATAGATGTTCTCAGGGCCCGGCTTGAAGAATCCGTCCGGCTCCACCTGGTTAGCGATGTTCCACTGGCGGCTTTTCTGTCGGGCGGCATCGATTCGAGCGCCATCATTGCCCTGATGAGCCGCGTGGCCCAAGAGCGCCCGAAAACTTTTTCCGTCGTCTTTGCTGAAGAGGAATACGACGAATCTTCTTATGCGCACATCATCGCCAAACAATTCAGGACAGATCATCATGAAGTCTTCTTATCTGAGAAAGACCTTTTGAGTACGTTGCCCGGCGCATTGTCGGCAATGGATCAGCCGACCATTGACGGGGTCAATTCATACGTGATTTCCCAGGCGGTCAAACAGGCCGGCATCACTGTGGCGCTATCCGGGCTGGGGGGGGATGAGTTGTTTGCGGGTTATCCGAGCTTTCATCGGATGCGGCGGTTGCAAAAGCTCAAGGTGATCCCACAGCCGTTTAGAAAGGCGGCGGCGCGCATGGGACAGGCGGTGATGGGCGCCTCCGTCCATCACCGGAAGGCATGGGATTTGTTAGCTAACGATGCAACCGCTAAGAGCAGCTACACGATTTCCCGGCGGCTGTTTTCCGATGAAGAAATTCTCGCCTTGCTGGGCAAAGCGAGAAGCCAGAGCCAGCCGCGAGGAGTCGCTGCATCGCTTGGCGAAGTTGATCTCTCTGATCCGTTAAATGCGATTTCGCGTTATGAGCTGCAAGGCTATATGGCGAACACGCTGCTGCGCGATACGGATCAAATGAGTATGGCGCATTCATTAGAAGTTCGCGTTCCTTTTGTGGATTCGGTGGTCACGCCGTTTGTCCTGGGATTGCCGGGCAAATGGAAGATGGATGGCCCGCGCCCTAAACCGTTGCTTCTGGATGTGCTCGGAGGCGTGTTGCCCGAGAAAATCTGGCGAAGGCCGAAGATGGGATTTACTTTGCCGTTTGACCGGTGGCTGCGTTCATCTCTGGAGCCTGAATTGGACTCCATTCTTGCCCAGAATGGCAGGCTAGATCATGTGGGCATCAGCGAGTTTGCCAGTGAGATATGGCAGATATTCAAGCGCAATCCTCAACGCGAGCGCTGGTCACGATCCTGGGCGCTTTACGTTCTCAATAGATGGTGCGAGATCAACGAAGTGGGCTTATGAACATCCTGCACGTTACTCCCTCATTTCATCCTGCGTACGTCTATGGCGGGCCGACCCGCTCGGTCTATGAATTGTGTCGCAGCCTCAATCGCGCCGGTTGCCAGGTGCGCGTGCTGACGACGGATGCCAATGGTCCCGATGCGGTATTAAATATCGATACCACACGGGAGAGCGACCTCGCCGGGTTTCGCGTCCGCTACTGTCATCGGATCAAAGACGTTTCTGTCTCGCCAACGCTTTTACGTTTGCTGCCGGAATATATTCGCTGGGCGGATGTCGTGCACCTTAGCGCCGTCTACTCGTTTCCCACCATCCCGACTTTGTTAGCCTGTCGGGTGTTACGCAAGCCGGTTGTATGGTCGCCGCGCGGGATGTTACAACGATGGGAAGGCACCACGCGTCTGGCATTGAAAGCGATCTGGGAGCGGGTTTGCCGCGTAGTCGCTCCGCCCAAACTAGTGTTGCATGTCACTTCAGAAGAAGAGCGGGAAGAAAGCCTGCCCAGATTGCCGACTGTTAAGATAGAGGTCATCCCGAACGGCATAGAAGTATTCGATAGAATCGCCGCAGTCAATGGCCATAAGATTTTGCGGATTCTTTTCCTGGGCCGCCTGCATCCTCAGAAAGGCATCGAAAATCTACTTGAGGCTTATCGACGCATAGACGGTTGCATCGCGATGCCGCTGTCGCTCACCATCGCTGGCGCCGGCGACCTCAAGTACACGAATCATCTGAAGGAAGAAATCAGGCAGTCAGGACTGTCGGAAAAAGTTCGGATGACCGGCGCCGTCTTAGGCGCAGAGAAAGCGGAGACTCTTAGGAACACCGATGTAGTGATTGTGCCATCATATAAAGAAAACTTCGCGATGGTCGTCGCCGAAGCTCTGGCATATGGGGTTCCGGTCATCGCCAGCACCGGCACACCCTGGAAACGGCTTCCAGAAATAGGCTGCGGCCTTTGGGTGGATAACCAGCCGGAAAGCCTCGCGCAAGCCATTCGAGACATCAGCCGCATGCCATTGCGGGAGATGGGACTCAGGGGCCGCGAGTGGATGCAGAAAGAGTTTGCCGGTGACATCATCGCCAGAAAAATGATGGCGGTTTATCAATCGTTGATCGAGCGACCGGCACCCAACCCGACCATATGAGAATCTGTCTGGTCTCTTCCTGTGGCGGGCATTTGACTGAAATCCGCGCCATGAGGGCCGCCTACGAAGCGCACGACCATTTCTATGTGCTGAATGATCAAATGCAGTTGCCGGCAGACATGCAGAAGAGAACCTATTTCATCCGCCATTCCGAGCGCGACTGGCTCTTCTTCGTCAATCTTTGGGAAGCCTACCGAATCATTCGCCAGGAGCGGCCCGATTTAATCCTCAGCACAGGCGCTGGGCCGGCTGTGCCGTTTGCCCTCGTCGGCAAACTCTTTCGCATCCCGAATATCTTCGTAGAGATTTCTGCGCAGGTCACCGAGCCCTCTTTAACCGGGCGCATCATGTACCACCTCGCCGACCGCTTTTTCTACCAGTGGCGGTCGCTGGAGGCGCATTTCCCGAGAGCGACTTATGGGGGGCCTCTGCTGTGATTTTTGTCACCGTCGGCAACGCGACACAACAGTTTGCCCGTTTGTTGCAGGCTGTCGATGAGCTTTCAGGAAGCGGCTTTTTCAAATCGCAAAAGGTACTCGTGCAGACCGGGCATAACGCATACATTCTGCTCCGCCACTGTGAGCAGCAAGCCTTTCTCGGCTTGGACGAGTTTGAGCGGCACATTCAGGACGCGGAAATGATCATCTGTCACGGCGGCTGCGGCACCCTGCTCTATGCCGCAAGGTCCGGGAAAACCCCGGTGGTCATGCCGCGCCGGAAAAAGTATGGCGAGCATGTCAACGATCACCAGTTGCAACTGGTAAACGAGCTGGCTTCACAAGGCAGGGTTGTGCCGGCTTATGAAGCAGAAGACCTGCCCGGCGCCATTGTCGAAGCCAGGGAGCGCAATGCCCATTCGCCCGCATTGCCGCCGCCGCCAATGATTAATCTGGTCGCCCAGGCGATTAACCAGTTGTTAGGACTCCAGTGATATTGCCCCGATGCCCCGGGCCGTGTACCCGGTGCAAAAGCACGACGGCTTAATTAATAAGGGAATATCTGAAATGATCATACTTGGCATCAATGCCTATCACGGCGATGCGGCAGCGGCCATCGTCCGCGACGGCCAGTTAGTCGCCGCCGCTGAAGAAGAGCGCTTCAACCGGCACAAGCACTGTGCAGGCTTTCCTGCGGAAGCGATTCGCTATTGCCTGAAGGATGCCGGTGTCGAGATCAGCGACGTAGACCACATCGGCATTTCGCGCGACCCATCGGCTCACCTGCACAAAAAGATTCTCTTTGCCGCGACCCGCGCCGCAAAGAACCTGACTTCATTTGACCGGGCGAAAACGCCGTCTGCTGCTACAAAGACACGCGGCCTGTTTAACGCCGTCGCCGAGCGCCTGGCGAATACCGCCAAAGTCCGCGACCTACGGGACGATCTCGCCCGCCAGCTCGGCGTCGCCCGCGCCGCTTTGCGCGCAGAGTTTCATAACGTCGAGCATCACCATGCTCATCTGGCCAGCGCCTTCTTCGTGTCGCCGTTCGAGCGCGCCGCCTTGCTGTCGATTGATGGCTTCGGTGATTTCATCTCGACGATGTGGGGCGTAGGTGACGGCAATGCCATTGACGTGTTAGGCCAGGTCGAGTATCCGCATTCGACCGGCATCGTCTACACCGCGACGACACAATTTCTCGGCTTCCCGCATTATGGCGACGAAGGCAAAGTCATGGGGCTTGCGCCTTACGGCAGGCCGCGCTACATGGAAGCATTCCGCGACATCATCCGCACTGAAGAAGGCGGACGCTTCACGCTCAACCTCGATTACTTTCGCCACCACGCCGAAGGCGTTGACATGACCTGGGACGACGGCTCGCCAACCATCGGGCGTATTTTCTCTGACGAATATGCCAAATGCTTTGGGCCGCCGCGTGAGCCGGGCGCAGCACTCACAGAGCGCGAGCAGGACATTGCTACAAGTCTGCAACTGCGCCTCGAAGAGGTCGGCTTTCATATTCTGAATCACCTTTATGAAACGACCGGACTGACCGATCTGGGACTTGCTGGAGGCGTCGCTTATAACTCGGTGATGAACGGCAAGATTCTGTTGAATACGCCCTTCCGCCGCGTCTACGTACAGCCCGCCGCCGGCGACAGCGGCACGGCCATCGGCGTCTGTTATCAAATCTACAACGGCAAGCTCGGCGGCCAGCGCATGGAGGTTATGGAAGGCGCTTATACCGGCCCAGAGTTCAGCGACCAGGAAATCCGCGCCGAGCTTGAGCGGGCGGGCTTGCGCTATGAGAGCTTTGATGACCGCGAAGTGACGCGCCGCGCCGCCCGCGACATTGCCGATGGCGCGGTGATGGGCTGGTTTCAGGGGCGTATGGAGTTCGGGCCGCGGGCTTTGGGCAACCGCTCGATTGTCGTTGACCCGCGCCGCGCTGATATGAAAGAAATACTGAACGAGCGCATCAAGAAGCGCGAGCCATTCCGTCCGTTCGCGCCCTCAATTCTTGAAGAGTGTGTCGGCGATTACTTTGAGCAGACCCACCCGGCACCGACTATGTTGATGGTTTATCAGATCAAGCCGGAGCGCCGTGCAGAAATTCCCGCGGTCACGCATGTGGACGGCTCGGGCAGATTGCAGACCGTCTCTCGCGCTGTCAATCCCCGTTACTATCAACTCATCGCCGACTTTCGCGAGCTGACCGGCATACCTGTGGTGCTCAATACTTCGTTCAACGAAAACGAGCCGATTGTCTGCACGCCACGTCACGCGATTGATTGTTTCTTGAAGACGCGCATGGACGTGCTTTACCTCGGCAATCACGCCGTCAGGCGTGCATAGCTTCCAATGATTCATCTTTACCGCTAAGCTTACTCAGGAATTACCATGCCTAAACGCGCATTGATTACCGGCATCACCGGGCAGGACGGCTCGTATCTGACCGAGCTGTTGCTGGAAAAAGGCTACGAAGTCTATGGCATCATCCGCCGCTCTTCGTCGTTCAATACCGACCGCATCGATCACCTCTACGCAGACCCGCACGAGCCGCAGACCCGTTTGCGCCTAGTCTATGGCGACCTGAACGATTCCAGCTCGCTCAACACCGTCTTGCGACAGGTGCGGCCCGACGAGATTTATAACCTCGGCGCGATGTCGCACGTGCGCGTCAGCTTTGACGTGCCGGAATACACCGGCGAGATCACCGGCCTCGGAACTGTTCGTTTGCTCGAAGCCATTCGCGAGACCGGCCTGCAACCGAAGTTCTATCAGGCGTCGTCGTCCGAGCTGTTCGGCAAGGTGGTCGAAGTGCCGCAGACGGAAAAGACGCCATTTTATCCTCGCTCGCCTTATGGCTGCGCCAAGGCGTATGCCTATTACATCACGGTCAACTACCGCGAGTCGTATGGGCTGTTCGCCTGCAACGGCGTATTGTTCAACCACGAATCGGAGCGGCGCGGCGAGACCTTCGTGACCCGCAAGATCACCCGCGCCGCCACACGCATCAAGATGGGCTTGCAGCAGAAGCTTTATCTCGGCAACCTCGACGCGCGCCGCGACTGGGGATATGCCAGGGATTTCGTTGAAGCGATGTATTTAATGATGCAGGCCCCGGAGCCAGACGATTACGTGATTGCCACCGGTGAGACGCATTCGATCCGCGAGTTTTTAGACGAAGCCTTCGGACTACTCGACCTTGATTGGCAGGCGCACGTCGAGATTGACCCGCGCTATTATCGCCCCGCCGAAGTTGATCTGCTGCAAGGCGACGCGAGCAAAGCGCGCCACAAACTTGGCTGGGAGCCGACGGTGACGTTTAAAGAATTGGTCAAGCGGATGGTCGATCACGACCTGGGACTTGCGAAACGCGAGCGAATGATCGCCGAGCAAGAGGGCAGGGAGCTCGATGCCAAACGCTGGGGAGCGTTCTAATGCCGATGCCTGGCTGGTTGGCGGATAAACGCATCGCGGTCACCGGCGGCGCGGGGTTCCTGGGGCGTCGCGTTGTCGCGCGCCTTGAAGCCTTCGGCTGCAAGAATGTGTTCATCGTTCGCCGCGATGATTATGACCTGGTTCGCCTCGAAGCCGTCGAGCAACTCTACCTTGATGCCCGCCCGCAGGTTGTCATTCATCTCGCGGCGGTCGTCGGCGGCATCGGCGCCAACCGCGAAAACCCTGGGCGCTTCTTTTACGAGAACCTGATGATGGGCGCGCAGCTCATCGAAGGCGCGCGATTGCACGGCGTCAAGAAATTCATTCAGATCGGGACGGTTTGCAGTTATCCGAAATTCACGCCGGTGCCCTTTCAAGAAGCCGACATCTGGAACGGCTACCCGGAAGAGACCAACGCGCCTTACGGCATTGCCAAGAAAGCCCTGCTCGTGCAGCTGCAAGCCTACCGCGAGCAGTACGGCTTAAACGGCATCTACTTGCTGCCGGTCAATCTCTATGGGCCGGGCGATCAGTTCGACCCCGCGGTGTCGCACGTCATCCCGGCGTTGATCAAAAAGTGCGTTGACGCGATTCGTAGCGGCGATAGCGTGATTGAAATTTGGGGCACGGGCACCCCCACTCGCGAGTTCCTTTACGTAGACGATGCCGCCGAAGGCATCGTGATGGCCGCCGAGCGTTACGATGGCCGTGAGCCCGTGAACCTGGGCTCCGGTAAAGAGATCAGCATTCGCGATCTCGTGCATTTGATCGCCAGGGAGACCGGCTTTACCGGCAACATTGTTTGGGATCGAACAAAGCCTGACGGCCAGCCACGCCGCGCGCTTGATACGAGTCGTGCCGCCGAAGCCTTCGGTTTTCGCGCCCGCACCGATTTTGTCGAAGGACTGCGCCAAACCATTGCCTGGTATCGCGAGAATCATTTGAGCCGATAGCTGTGGCCCACGAGAGAAGACTGAACCTTCACGCTTAATCACGATCACACGAAATGCGCATCATCATTCTCAACCAGTTCTTCTACCCGGATCACTCGGCGACGAGCCAGTTGATGACTGATCTGGCCGAGAGCCTGGTTGAGAAGGGAATCACTGTAACCGCAATTGCCGGGCGGGGACGGTATGACGGCGGCGGAAAACTTGCGGCACGGGGAGATTACCGGGGCGTCAGAATTGCGCGGGCGTGGGCGAGTGGTTTTGGCAAGCGGACGGTTGCGGGAAGGCTCGCCGATTATCTTTCGTTTTACATTGGGGCGACCTGGACGCTCCTGCGCCAGCCGCGCCATGACATCGTGATGGCGCTGACGACGCCACCGCTTATCGGCTTAGTCGCCTTACTCGTTGCTCGCCTTCGACGAATGCGCTTGGTCGCGCTCGTGCAGGACGTCTATCCCGACATTGCGGTTGCGCTCGGAACCCTCAATGCGAACAGCTTGCTGACTCGCGCTCTTGACCGACTGAACCGGTTCGTCCTGCGCAAAGCGGACCGCGTCATCGTGTTAAGCGAGTGCATGCGCCGGCACGTCGTTTCTAAGATCGGGCCAGAGGATGAGACACGGATAGATGTCATTCACAACTGGGCGGATGGCTCTATTCAGCCTCTGGGCGAGGACGAAAACCCGTTCCGCGCGGATCACAACCTGGGCGATGCCTTCGTTATTATGTTTTCCGGAAACTGGGGGCGGGTGAATGACTTTCAAACCGTGCTCGAAGCCGCAAGGCTGCTGCGCGAGCGCCGCGACATCCTCTTCCTGTTTGTTGGTAATGGCGGCAGGGCGGGTGAATTGCAGTCCTTTTGCACTCGTCATCGTTTAGACAATGTTCGAACCCTGGCCTACCAGCCGCGTGAGATGCTGCGCTTCAGTCTTGCCGCCGCCGATGTATCGCTGATTACGCTGGCGCCGGGGCTTGCCGGCTTAAGCGTGCCAAGCAAGACTTACGGCATTATGGCCGCCGCCCGCCCCATTCTATTTGTTGGTGATTTGTCGAGTGAGATTGCCAGCATCATTAATGAAAACGGCTGCGGGACGGTTATCTCGTCGGGCGAAAGCGAGAAGCTGGCCCGCCTCATCGATGCATGGTCGCAAGACAAGACCCCGCTGGTTCAAGCAGGAAGGCGGGCGCGGATGATTTTTGAAAAATCCTTTGACCGTTCCCATGCCGTGATGGCGTATATCCGCAGCTTCGAGAAGTGCCTGTCGCAGTCGGGTTCTATTGTTCCGCGGTACGAGCAATCCGACGCCGTGCGCCCCAAGCGCTCTCAAGGCACGCCTGTGTAAGCACCAGCAGACCACGACATAATGAGCGGCTTCGAATCACCTATTCCACAGAGAGAAATGACCGAGCAACGCACCGCGCGGCCCATACAGATAGAGGCTCATCACCGGATCGCCTTCAAGGCCAATTTCGATGGTGGCGTACTCTACGCCATCGGGATCGACAAAGCTATATCTGTCGCCGCTCGCGAGCCGAATGGTGATCTCGGTGTCTGTGCCAATCTCTTCAGAGATGCTGGAATTGGCCTCGGCTACTACCTTGGGTTTGCTCATCGTGGACTCCCTCCGTTTATTGAGACAATAATTGATCGCATAGCCGCAGATTCAAATCTCGATGCCGCCAATTCTGAGAGCCCGTTCACAACGGTAGTGACTACAGGCGGCGTGTTCGCAAGCTTTCTTGATCAGCACGCCGTTTACGACTCGTGCGCCGAGCCAGGCCAGCTCTTCAGCCGCCTCCCGGTCTTGTATATCTTCTTGATCAAACTGCGGATCGTCAGCTTCTTCAAGCTCTTGAACCTTCTGTTGAAAGACATATTCCGGCGAAGTAATCGTGCCAATCAGAGTCCTTTGATCGATTTCAGTGTCGCAGTAAGTTGGCATTGTTGCTTTCCTTTCTAGGCACAATTGTACGATGTGCAACCGCGGTAAATGTTATAGTATGCACCCGGCTTAGAGTTCTAGGCCAATAAGTCCGGGCACGGAAGCCAGGGTGATCGCAAGGCTATGACGTTACTTTCCGCGGCCAGGAGAATAAGATTCGCTGTTCGGTGAATTAAGAATACCAGCCATCTAAGATACTAAAACTCGGTTTAACTTCAACGGTCGGGTCCGCAACAATCACGCCTGTTCAACTTGAGGTTTTGTAAAGGTCATCGTGGACGCAGACCATTATGAACTCTTTTGAAGGCCACGTTAATGAACACTTCTTGCAGTGCCTTCACTTCTACTCGGCTACTAAGGCCGTGTATGAAGGGGAGGAAGGAGCGGTACAGGACAACGAATCTGACCGGGCGATCAATCTTTTCTTAAATCATTCGCATTGCCTGACATTATTTGCTTATTCGGCTCACTTTGTTAGTGATAGGCTCGACGCGCTTTGAAATCGGTACACGTTGAGGCCATGCCGTCCAACATTAATTATTGCCTGACCGGGCCTTAGACTATATAAGGTACTTGCCCGCGCCACGAAGTGCCCGTAGAATGATCGCGATGTATCGGCCCTCGCGAGTTGCCTTTGCCCCGGCGTGTTAGTTGTAAATGGTGAAATTGTCGCTAAGCTGGTGAAAGCCGTCGGATGGCACTGCGGCTAATAGTCACTCAGTCCACTGCCAGACCGTAAAGCGCCGGCTGCGTCAGTCGTCATTGGTTAACCGAATCTCCGACAGGAGGTTGTGTTCGATGTCAGCAGTCTACCTCGCTGTATTCGTCATCTGTACGCTACTCTCTTTTGTCGTGACTCGCAGAGTCCGTAATCTGGCGGCATCGCGCGGTTGGGCCGCCACCGCTCCCTCGGGGCACCACATTCATCAATCGCCGGTGCCGCGCCTCGGCGGCGTGGCGATCTTTACGGCCTTTATCTGCGCCATCGCCCTGGCGGTGACGGTCTCCGCGGGCTTTGCGTTAGACACCCATCTGGTTTCAAGACCGGTTTACTGGATACTTGGAGCGGCGAGCGTCGTCTTTCTGCTTGGTCTTTTTGACGACGTTTACAGTGCGCCCCCGGTGGCGAAGTTTCTGGTCGAGGGACTGGCCGCCGTGATGCTTTACTTCGGCGGCTTCGGCTTCTTTTCGGTGCCGCTCACGGGCGGGCCGCTCGCCGGCTGGGCGTCGCTGGCGCTCACGATTCTCTGGGTGTTGCTGATTACGAATGCTTTTAACCTGATCGATGGAATTGATGGGCTGGCCGCCGGCTCAGCGTTGTTTTCGACGTTGACCGTCTTTGTGATCTCGCTGGCTTCGAGCAACTCGATGGTATCGATTCTCGCGCTGGCGCTGGCCGGGGCGATTCTTGGATTCCTACGCTTTAATTTCAACCCGGCGACGATCTTTCTCGGCGATTCGGGAAGCTTATTTATCGGCTTTATGTTGAGCGCGTTGGCGCTCGCCGGGACACAGAAATCCTCTACTGCCGTCGCCGTCGCCATCCCCGTGGTGTCGTTCGGGCTGCCGATCCTTGAAACATTGATTTCGGTCATCAGGCGCTTTATGAACGGCCAGCCGCTGTTTGTCGGAGACCGTCAGCACATCCACCACAAGCTGCTCGAACGGGGACTGACGCAGCGCCAGTCGGTGATTATTCTTTATGCGGTTTCGGCGCTCTGCGGCCTCCTAAGCTTGCTGCTGCTGAACCCCAGCGGCCCGACCGTCGGCATCGTCCTCTTCGTCATCGGCGCCGGCGTCTGGGTCGGCGTGCAGCACCTCGGCTACCACGAGTTCTTTGAGATTCGCCGTGTGGCGCAGCGCACCATCGATCAAAAGAAGATCATCATCAACAACCTGGCAATCCGGCGCGCCGGCGAGGGGTTGTCGGGCGCCGGCAGCCTCGAAGCGATTTGCAAAATCCTCGGCCAGGCGTTCGAGGCCAACGATTTTGACCGCTTTCATCTGGAGCTGCCGCCGTGGCGCTATCGCTGCGCCAGTGATCTTTCCCCACACAGTCAGTTTGACGGCCCGTATGCATGGCAGAAGCAAACGAATGAAATCAGCTTTGAACGCAGCCATCTGCCGGCCTGGAGCCTCAAGCTCGAATTGCTTGATGCGGCACAACAATCGGTCGGCGCGTTTACGGTCTACCGCGCCTGCAACGATAAGCCGCTGCTCGTAGACATCAACCTGCTGACGACGGAATTTCGTGCCGCGCTGGCCGCGGCAGTGGCGCGCGTCACTGAATCGGCAGACGACAAGCCGCCACTTGCCGCCGGCATGTAAGCGGTTTACGCCACCTGCTCGTCAGCTTGTCGTTTAATCAGAGTCTCGCCTGAGTCGGTTTGCGCCCCCTGCGCCGTGGTGCGTCACGTGCCGCGGTGAATTTCTGATCCTCCATCACCCCGCCACGCTCCCACCTGCCTGCCAACCCTCCCGCAGAACTCGCCGAATTCGCTTTGACAGTTTTTCAGGTTGCGAATATTATTGGCGAGTCACCCCGGCTTTTTTCTAGACAGGTAAGTACAAATCCGCAGGCATTCAGGTTATTCTCGTGGAGCGACTATGGAAAGACTCCTAGACACCTACGCGCCCAGAGCGCGCCAGGAAGATCTTGTCATTGAAGGGCTGGGCGGTGAAACATTGGTTTATGACATGCGCACGCACAAGGCGCATTGTTTGAATCACACGGCGGCGCTCGTCTGGAGCCGCTGCGATGGCCGGGCGACAGTTGGCGAGATGGCCAAGGTGCTTGAAAGCGAGTTGAGTATGCCGGTGCGCGCTGAGGTCGTATGGCTTGCGCTTGAGCAACTCGGCAAAGCGCAACTCTTAGTCAGTAACCTCCCCAAAACGATGAGTCACCGAGCGCTATCGCGCCGCGACGTCATACGAAGGGTAGGAGTCGGGGCCATCGCTCTGCCTCTGGTCGCGTCAATTCTTGCGCCGACCGCCGAAGCAACCGTAACCTGCATCGCTCATAATTCTACATGTACACAAGGCGGCACACCCTGCTGTGACGCCGCACCTTGTAATTGCACCGGGATGATCTGTCTATGTGGGTAGCCGCAAAAGTCTTAATGAAGCGGTGAACGGGGGAGGGCAGCCCAATATAGAACCCATTAATAGCATCCTACAATCTCGCCACGTCTGCATACAGCATGGTCACAGACAACGGCAATCATGATGTTAGTCGTTTAATGGCTGAGATATTGGCTCAGTCTTGGAGAGAGTGTTGTCATTCGAGTGGCTTCTCCCTCGATGTTATTTCATATGCGGCTTCAACGCTGCTGAAGAGCGGAACGGCGGGCCTGGTATGGCTGCGGTTACAACCCACAACGCCGCAACTAGAGAGTCTCCTCTTACCATTCCGGGAAGCCTATGTCTCGCACACCATTCACGCCGCTTACTATGAAACACAAGCCCGACGGGCCTTTGCATTCTTCCGCGCCAATGCCATTGAGCCGGTACTGGTAAAAGGTTGGACTGTAGGCCGGCGCTATCCTGCCAAGGGGCTCAGGCCCTATGGTGACATCGATCTTGCCTTTCGTGAATTGGATTATCCGAAAGCCCTGGAACTGGCCGCTACGCCAGAAGCCCGGCGCTTCAATCTCGACCTGCACAGAGGATTAGAAAATCTGGATTGCCGCAAATTCGATGAAGTCTTCGAGCGTACACAGCTTGTCGAGCTTGGCGACACACGGGTGCGCATCCCGTCTGATGAAGACCTCTTGCGCATCGTCTGTCTACACATGCTCAGGCATGGCGGCTGGCGACCGCTGCAATTCTGTGACATCGCCGTGCTCGTCGAAATGCGGTCACCGGAGTTTCGTTGGGACATCTGCGTAGGCCGTAGCCGCCGCGAGATCAACTGGGTTTCAACGGCCATCGGCCTGGCGCATCATCTCGTAGGCGCAGACATCGAAGGCTACCCGTTTGCGGCGCAGGCGCGGCGGGTGCCGCGCTGGATGATCGCGCAGGTGCTGAAGTCCTGGGAGACGCCTGAGCCGACCAGTAATGCGCCGCTCAGTTATGGCAAGCCGATGCGCGAATACCTCCGCAATCCGCGCGGCTTGTGGGGCGCGTTCAAGCGCCGCTGGCCCAACCCCATCGAAGCGACCTACGCGCTGAACGGGTCGTTCAACAACCTGCCGCGTTTCCCCTACCAACTGGCCGAGAGCCTGCGCCGCGCCGCCCGCTTCCTCTCGCCTCGCACCTGACCTGTCGGGTCGATAATTCCCACAGATACCCTTGCCATCCGGCGGGCGGTTAGTGTAAAACCACGGCTGCCCGGCTCGACGAATTCAGATTGCCATGATCCTATGGAATAGCAGGGGCAGTCCGTCCGCGTGCCTGCATCTCGCAAGCGTCTTTGCCGTTATGGAAACCATCGAAGTACCCATGCATGAATCTTTGCTGGCGGAAGTTGACTGCGCGACCGAGCAGCTTTCGATGACGCGGGCCGATTTTGCGCGCCTTGCTTTAGAGCTTGCCTTGCGGAACCAGAAAACCATTGCGCTGGAGCGCCAGCATGCGCAGGGCTACTCCCGTTGCCCGGCTACGCCTGGGGAATTTGACGATTGGGAGCCGGAGCGAGTGTGGAGCGAGCCGTGAAACAGGGCGAGGTCTATTGGTAGTAATTCCGCGCTCCTGACAAACGCCGCCCTGTGCTGATTATGACGCGAAGTTCGGCACTACGATTCTTGACCGGCATCACCGTTGTACCAATCACCACGACTATTCGTGGAATTCCGCCGGAAGTTTTACTCACGCCTGAAGCTGATGGAGTGTTTGCGGAGTGTGTCGTCAACACAGACAACCTTCAGACCGTGCAAAAGGCGAATCTCGTCGAATTCATTACTGAGCTATCGCCGGATAGGATGCGCGAGGTTCGCACCGCCATCGAATTCTCTTTGGGGTTTGACGCATTGCTGTAAGCGGTGCATCTGGACTACGAGTCATCTGGCCGAACCCCGTCGAAGCAACCTACACGCTGAACGGATCGTTCAACCGCCTGCCACGCCTCCCCTACCAACTGGCGGAGGGCCTGCGCTGCGCCGCTCGATTCCTTAATCCACTAGCCTGAGTCAGACAAATCAGGTGGCTTTGCACAAATAATCGCTTTTGCACAAAAAGCCGTGAGTTGCACAAAAAGTCAGCCCGCCTAGTATAGCATCCTACCCGCCTGAGAATCCCGCCTCTGTAACTTCCGGCTTGCATTCCGTGTGCGTTTGGCTACAATGGCGCAGACAGATACTAGGCTGCCACAAGAGCGGCGCAAGTTACTTTGATTTTGCTTGTCGCTTAGGCTCTGTATCGGAGCAGTAACAGCAGCCCAAAGACAGCTAGTAGCACTTCGGAGCCTAAACCTTTAGGCACATCATTCCCCGTTGCTGCGGTTCGCGGATGGTCGCTTTCATCGCAAGTGCAGTCCATGTTGTTACAAGGATCACAGTAACCGCCACCCGCTACGTTGTGTCCGCCCAAAGCGGGAAAGGACAGGCAGAGCATGATCACCGAAACAGCCAAAAGCCTTTTCATAGTTTCCTCCAAGCCGCGATTGTATCAAGCCCTACTTAAAGGGGTAGGCAGTTACGAGGCATTAGGGAAACGGCTTTTGGGGCGACTCAAAGCGGCCTATGCTTTTCGTCAGATTGAGCAAGTGAAAGAGCTTGCAACAATACTTACCAACATCCCGATTAAAGAATATCAACTCATCGGGCAATATTATCTCGTATGGTGTAACTGCCGGGAATCTGTATTCAAAGCGGAAGCGTTAGAAAACCTCGCCAGCCAGACTCACACATACAACGCTAAGGTTCTATTATCAAGAGCGGCGATTGACATTTATCGGGGCAAATTTGAAGCGGCTTCGTACTTCCATAATGAAGCTCTAAAGACTTCCCCCGCCGTCCCTGATTACATCTATATAAAATTAGGCATTGCCCAGGTGAAGGGCTTTGAAGGCTTCCATCAGGCAGCTTTGAACGATATAGAAAACCTTATCCCAATGATGCGGTATGCAGAGCCGATACGGTTTTTTGAAACGCTCAACTCCTATGCTACCGAACTCGGCGCGGTAGGCCGGTTTTATGAGGCTCGTAACATCATGCGCGCTGTCCTTGCATCCCCATTCGCCTTCGCCTATCCTGAGTGGCGCGAGACAGGGGAGGAATTGCGCGGGGCGAATCGTTCATCTGTCGCCCTCAGCACGTCGCGTTATAATGTGCTGATCATGCCGGAACGCGAAGCGAGCGAGCCACGATTTGAGCCGAAACCAGCACGAGTCTTAGACCTGAGCAAATGGAAAAAGAAAATGGTTAAAGATGACGATAAGGGCAAGATAGATACCAGCAACATGACGGCGCAAGACATGGCCATGAAACTGCTCGAATTGATTACCCAGAATCGCGGCGACTATAAACAGATGCAGAAGATTTTAGATTATGCAATCAAAGTCTTTTCGGAGCCGCGCAAGCCTTCATCGTAGCTATCACGATAGGTAACAAGCGCACCCCTTTCGGGACAATAAAAATTTCAGGCACGACCCACAGCCTTACGCGGCGTCATCCGACCATGCAAAGATTGAAACGCCTCATGGCATTTGTCCTTGTAAAGGATTGACGATTGTTTAGTCCTCATTCCCATGATGGAATCCTCCATTGCCGCGGACTTGCTTCTATCTTGGCCTGCCCTTTTCCACCTCCTCTTAATCCCATAGAGTAATCTGGAACAGTCTTTGTAATCAGAGTGGGTTGTAAGCTGAAGACGATATGTTTTGAGGAGTTTAAATTACTTTTTCGTTGATTTCAACCGGATGAACCCCCTGTTTTGTGACGCAATGTGACGCAGAGATTTCTTGCAGCCTTCTTGATGAACTGAAGTCGTTCACATTCGGGTAGCGCAATTGCTTGGACTTGTCTCCTGTAGGCTTATCATCCTACCAAAGCGGCGACAGCAGTGAGAGGTGCCAACCCCCCGTTTTGTCGCGCAATGTCGCGCAAGGGCAACTTGTGGGCCTGTAGGCGGCTCGAAGCAATACGCTATGAGATGGCATAGGCAATTTGGGCAAGGTCCTTTAGATTCATCTTCCTGACAAAGTGGCCATATCTGGTGTGCTAGGGGCTACCCCCTATTTGTCACGCATTGTCACACAAAGTTTTTTGTCATCCTGAGTGACACTTCTTTCGTGATGGAAAAACAGGCTTTTAAAGCAAGGCCATATTACGGCGACCGCTCATCACAACCTTATAGAAATAGAAGAAACTTAAATGTAGGTCCGCTGATTTGCGAAGCCCTAGTCCGTTCAGTTTTTGCTTGCAAATCCCTCGGGCGCGGGTGTAAAACCTGCATGGCTGATTCACAAGGTTGTAAGGGCGAGGTTATTCGCTTGGTGGAACAGCAGCGCACAGCGGCAAGACGCTGGGTGACAACGAAAGCATTGAGATGTCTTTAGCCGCAGATTGAGGTTTTCAACCGCGGTTAAGAGGCTCGCCAGATGATGGCGAATTAGGAATGCGGTTGCAGTATCTTCTTCATGACCGCGCCGCTCTCGCTAAAGAAAGCTCATGATGCTGTTTTCTTTAGGGTAGCGCCTTCCCCACGGCAGTCGATTCGCTCGGGCCTGCGAGCGCAGGCAAGAATTCCGGCCGTTCAACTCGAATGCGAAGAATTGCGCGACCGCTCAAATATGTGCGGGCGGCGCACAGGCATCCAGTTGGTAAGGTGTAAAAGCTCGCAGTTTTTAGTCTTAGTTTAGTAGGAGCCCCCATGAAGTCAGTTAATAAGTTTGTGACCGCGGTAGTCCGCAATCCCTGGATTGGTGCGACTGTCACCTCCCTGAACCCCCCGATTTGTAACGCTATGTCACGCAAAGAATCTTTGATCCTTTTATTGACAGGAATTTACGAAGGTCATGTGCGGCTTTTGCAGGCAGAACAGCCTGTTGTATCGCGACAAAAGCCAGGTTTAGGTCGCGTTTCCCCCTGCAAAATAGCCTTGTCGGCCTCATTGACCCGCGAAACTCACCCGATTACAGCCCTTATTCTTCACGACGGCGGTACAGAGCCTGAAGCCTTTGGCGAGTTAATTCCGCGTAGCCGAGTGGCATAGTCCCAATCGGCGAACATCGCGATAGCCGATGATCGCTCAAATCAGCAGCTTGATCTTGCAGCGATCTAGTAAGCACAAATGGAAGCCCCTACGGAGGAGTATATGAAGAAAGCAGGATTCTTCTTGGCCACAGCATTTTGCACTCTGTTGTTGAGTGCAACGGCATGGGGACAGACAACTATTGCTCAACAAGATTTTGAATCAACACCGGCAACACCCACATGGACTTTTACAGGATCAGCTAATACGGTCGCCGGCAGTAGCGGGTCAGGTGATAGACCAGCAAGTTCAACTTTTTATACCAGTTCAAACACGGCAATGTCTGCGCTCAATGGAACCACAACGGTTACCTTCTCCAACATAAATCTCTCTGGTTATACAAGCGTCGTAATAACGTTCCGTGTCGCTGCATTTTCTATTGGGTCAACCAATGGCATGGACGGTACCGATACTGTTATCGCCGCGGTCAGTACTGACGGTGGAACAAACTATTCCACTCAAGTAACAATTAGTGGGAATAATAATGCATTCTGGCACTACACCACTGGCACAGGTAACGCTTCAACCACTTTAGGAACACCTATCTCTGTTGCTCCTTCTAATGGTGGTGCGCGAACAACAGATGGATATAGCACTGTGACTATTAATGTTCCTGATGGGACTTCTCAAGTGAGTTTAAAGATAACTGCTACTAATAATTCGACGAGCGAACGCTGGTGTATTGATGATGTTAAGATAACTGGCACGACGGGTTCTTGCACGACTCCTACGACACAAGCGAGTGCACTTATTTTCAGTTCAGTTGCTTCAACCTCAATGACGGTTGGTTGGACGAACGGTGATGGCAGCAAGAGAATCGTAAAGATTAATACGAGCAACTCTTTCACTAATCCTGTTGATGGAACTGACCCTTCAGCTAATGCGGCTTATGGTGGCTCTGGTGAACAAGTTGTTTTTAATGGAAGCGGAAGCAGTGTTAGCGTGACGGGGTTAAGTGCAAACACGACATATTTCTTCAGAGTCTATGAGGCTAACTGTAGCGGGTCTACCATCAAGTTCCTGACAGCGACGGCTACTAATAATCCAAATAGTCAGGCGACCGCTGTTGACCCGGCGACCATACAATTCCGCAGCGCAGCTTCTGGGAATTGGAATTCGACAGCGACCTGGGAAAGCTCCACAGATGGAACGACCTGGTCAACTGCTACTCAAACGCCAACGTCTACTAACAGCACCATCACTATACGCGCTAGTCATACTGTTACAATCACCGCCAATGTAACTGTTGATCAAGTGACTGTTAATACCTCAGGGCAAATTAGCCTCAATAGCAGTGTTACTCTAACCGTCGCGGACGGATCAGGAGCCGACCTGACAGTCAACGGCACTTTAGTAAATGCGGGAACAATTTCACAAACAGGTAGCATAGTCTTCGGCAGTGGAAGCAAGTATCAGCATAATCAAGATGGCGGTGCGGGTCCTACTGCGACTTGGGACACGAACTCCACATTTGAAGTTACAGGCTGGATCAACTCAACCTCCACGAATCTATTTTCGAGTTCAGCTTCCTACGGAAACGTTACTTGGAATAGTTCAGGACAAACGGCGACTTATCAGGCAAGCGGTACTTTGGTTACCGTAAATGGCAATTTGAGAATTGTGAATACTGGCTCTGCCGCAAACGGGTTCAGACTATCTTCAACCAATGGCTATACGATCAACATAGGTGGGGATTTAATAATTGAGGGCGGTATTCTAAACATCTCCAACGGCACAGGAAATACCTGTACGGTTAATTTGAGTGGTTCCTATAATCAATCTGGAGGAACCTTCAATCCTAATGCGACTTTGAGTTTTAATTTCGCAGGCACAAGCAAAACCTTTACGCAGTCGGGAGGCACACTGACAAACACCAACATAAATTGGACAGTGAATAGTGGCGCTTCCATAACCCTAAATAACAATCTGGCTGTTGCAACCGGAAAGAGTGTAACAGTTAATGGGACACTTGATTGTCTTACCAATGTCATTTCGGGAGCAGGCTCTGTCGCTATTAATAATGGAGGCACTTTGAAGGTCGGATCGACGAGTGCCTCGGGTGCAATCAACGGAAATATAACTGCAACGGGAGGGGTAACACTCAATAGCGGAAGCACGGTTGAGTTTAAGGGAACAGCAGCACAATTCGTAGCAGCAAGAACCTTCAGCAACCTGACCGTAAATAATTCCAACGGCGTTACACTCAATGCCGATATAACTGTAGACGGCACGCTGGCGCTTACTAGCGGCGATATAACAACCGGAGCGTTCACACTTTTTATGGGCGTCAATGCGCCCAATTCGACAGGAACCGGCGACGTGGTCGGCAGTGTCAACCGCTCTGATCTCAATGGGGGAACCACTAGGAGTTTCGGAAATCCGTTTGTGCAGATCACGGAAACGGCTGGGACGGTTAACGATATCACTGTGAACTTAATCAAGGGCTCGACGCCGAGCGATTTTCTCAATTCAATCAAGCGGGTATATACAATCACGGTGAACAACGGCACTAACCTTGCGGCCACAGTTCAGTTGCACTACCTCGATAACGAATTGAACGGCAACACAGATGAGTCCATGCTTCAGCTCTGGAGAAAAGATGCTACGCTCGGCTGGCAAGCAAAAGGCAAGGATGTCTCGGGCGGTAACGATGCTTCAAACAATTGGGTGAAGCTCAGCGGCGTCACCCAGTTTTCTCCCTGGACGATCTCAGGGCCGAATGCGCCGACGGCGGTCGAGATGATGGGCTTTAATGCCGTAAGCGATGAGAGCGGCAATGTCTTGATCGAATGGCAGACCGGCACAGAGGTCAATAATCTCGGCTTCAACATCTACCGCGAGCAGGCGGGGCAGCGTGAGAAGGTTAACCCGACGCTCGTCGCCGGGTCTGTGCCGCTTGCGGGCCGCACCGTGATGACTGCCGGTATCAATTACAGTTGGGTGGATAAACTGGCAAGCGCAAAAGAAGAGGCCATCTACTGGCTCGAAGATGTTGACCTCGACGGCACAACGACCCTGCACGGCCCCTTTAGCGTCTTGCCGGTCGGGAAGCTTCCGGCGCGCGCCGATAGTTTGTTGCTCAGCCAGGTGAATGCCAGTGCTGCTAACGCTGACGCCGTGCGCATCCTGCGACCGGGAAGCGCCGCAACTGACTCGGCTGCGCCTGTGCGCCTGTCGTCAGGTGACCTGCAAAAGCAATGGGAGATTGCCGCAAAGGCCGGCGCGAAGATTCTGATCGGCAAACCCGGCTGGTATCGCATCACTCAGCCGCAACTTCTAGCCGCCGGCTTTGATACTTCAAAAGACCCCCGCTTCCTGCAACTCTTCACCGATGCCCAGGAAGTCCCACTCATCGTCAGCGGCGGCCTCGGCGGCAGACTTGAGCCAACGGATTTCATCGAATTCTACGCTCAGGGCCTCGATACCCCTTCGACCAATCGCCGCGCTTATTATCTCACCAACGGCGCGCTGCCCGGTCGCCGCGTCTCAGTCGTCTCGGTCGGCAAAGGCCGCGAAACCCGCAATCGCAGCTTTACTTCAACCGTCGAGCGGCGCGACCGTTTCCTCTACTTCCCTTCGATCAACAACGGTGAGGCTGAAAACTGGTTCGGCGCCATCGTTTCGCCGACGCCTTTCAATCAACCCATCTCGGTCGCCAAGCTCAACCAGGCAGCCTCGGATGACGCCCTCCTCGAAGTCGCCTTGCAGGGCCTCGGCTCTTCGACCGGCCCCGAACACGCCGTCCGCCTTCAGCTCAACGGCCAGGAGATCGGCGCGATGTCGTTTACCGGCCAGCAGCATCAGGTGGCGCAATTCCGCATCAATCAGCGCCTGCTTCAAGAAGGCAACAATCAACTCACCTTCACCTCGCAAGGTGGCTCGGACTTCAGCGTCATTGACTCGGTCAAACTGAGCTACGCGCATCGCTTCGTCGCCGATCAGAACAGTCTGCTGCTGTCGGCTGCGGGCGGCGAGATGGTGCAGGTGACAGGGTTT